>JAILGP010000222.1 GCA_024696635.1 Eubacterium sp.
TATAGTTCAGACTTCTTATAATTTAGATTTCTTATAACTATATATCATATATATCTTAAATCTTATATAAGTTTAGCAAGTATTTCGTTACTTCTAGCCACAAATCTTGTAAGCTCCTCTGCTGTAAGAGGTTTATTTGCAAGAATTGCAAGATCGTAAAGCTGGCAGCAGATTGTTGGAGTAATCTCCTCCTCTGGATTATCAAGAACATACTTAACAAGTTTGTTATTCGAATTAAGTACAAGTGTTTCTGAATTCTGTCCAAAGTCCATTCCCAGTCCACCCATACCAGCCTCCGAATAAATCTTCATCATTTCAGCCATACGTCTGTCAGCCTCTGACTGTGTAAGCATAGAAGATACATTTTCATCCTTAAGAGATTCAACCTTGATCTTGATATTTTCGACGCCAAGAGCCTTCTTGAATATTTCAGTAAGGGAATCTGTATATTTCTTCTCATCCTCTTCAGAAAGCGCCTCTCCCTTAAAGGAAGAACTTACATCTGAATCGATACGGGCAAACTTAACATTTTGGTCCTTGGATTCCATCATTGTAATATAAGGATTATCTATATTATGAGTAAGATATACAGCATCAATTCCTTCATCCTTAAACATCTGAATATATCTTGCCTGAGTTTCTGCATCAGATACATAGAAGACCTGATTCTCATGTGTCTCTTTGGCAGCCTCAAGATATTCAGGAAGAGTTATATACTTATCTTCAAGATTCTTAAAAATCATATAATCCTTCATCTTCTCATCAAACTTGTTATCTCTCAGACAACCAAATTTAATGAATGGTGACAGATCATCCCATAAGCCTTCATATTTTTCCTTATTATTCTTATACATACCAATAAGCTTATCAGCAACCTTCTTAGTAATGTAATCAGAAATCTTAGCAACAAAGCCATCATTCTGAAGAGCTGAACGTGATACATTAAGAGGAAGATCAGGACAATCTATTACTCCCTTAAGAACCAGAAGGAACTCAGGAATAACTTCCTTAATATTATCAGCAACAAATACCTGATTATTATAAAGCTTAACTGTACCCTCAAGCTTATCCATATTAGGATTGATTCTTGGGAAATATAATATACCCTTTAAGTTAAATGGATAATCCATGTTAAGATGTATCCAGAAAAGAGGTTCCTTAAAATCAAGGAATACATGCTGATAAAAATCTATATAATCCTCATCCTTACAATCAGCAGGAGTTTTAACCCAAAGTGGATGTATATCATTTAAAGGTTTGGGCTGGTCCTTTTCCTTTACATCTTCTGAAACATCTTCTGAAGAATCCTCTGCTGTATCATCCGAAGACTCATCTCCGCCAATAAGGTCATCCTCTTCCTTCATAGCCTTTTTCTTAGCTTCAGCCTTCTTTTCATCAACAATCTCAGCCTCAGCCTCGATTTCCTTATCCATTTCCTCTTTAGCCTTATCTTCATTTATATAATAAATTTCAACAGGCATAAATGCACAGTATTTACCGATTACATCTTTAACAGTAAATTCATTTGCAAATCCAAGAGAATCATCAGAAAGATAAAGAGTAATTGTTGTACCTCTCTCAAGCTTGTTACCTTCACTCATTTCGTAAGTAAGGCCGCCATCACTTTCCCAGTGAACAGACTCAGCCCCATCCTGATATGAAAGTGTATCAATAGTAACCTTATCAGCTACCATAAATGCAGAATAAAAACCAAGTCCAAAATGGCCTATAATCTGCTCGCTCTGATCCTTATCCTTATACTTTGCAAGGAAATCAGCCGCACCAGAAAATGCTATCTGGTTAATATACTTCTCAACCTCCTCGGCAGTCATACCGATACCATTATCTTCAAATGTAATAGTCTTATCCTTAGGACTGGAAGAAACAGTAACCTTATATTTTGTACCGTCTTCTACCTCAGCTTCACCCATAGATACAAGTCTCTTCATCTTGGTAATGGCATCAACACCATTTGATATCAGCTCACGAATAAAAATATCATGATCTGAATATAACCATTTCTTAATTATAGGGAATATATTCTCGCTATCAATTGAAAGATTTCCCTTCTGTACTGCCATTATAATACGCCTCCATTTCATTTCTTAAATATTATTTATTTAAATGCTTTTATAAAACAATTCAAATACATGTCTAAATTTAATGACAAAAAATATAATAGAACTAATTCTCAAGAATGTCAACAAAAAATTAGCACTCTTTAAAAGTGAGTGCTAACAATGTGTCGAGATTTATTCATTCTACTCTATTTTATACACACAAAAGTTTAAACACATAAAAGAATATACGAATTTATATAAAGCAAAACCTCAGGCCAAAAGACCTGAGGTTTAGGAAAGGATGGTTTTTAAGTATTATTAAGAATCTGTTCTATTTGTTACAATTATATTAACACAGTCCTTGTAATAAATCAACAAATATTTTAGGTAATGTTGCACAAATTTTAGGAGGTTGAGCCGGTTGAAAATCCAATTATAGACGTGATTTTTACCAAAATAATATTTTACCAAGCATTATGTAAACTAATTATTACAAATTCATTACGATTCTTCACCTATATTATCAACTATAACCATCCATATTACATCATTATAAATTTTATTTATTTTTTTATGATTTGCCTTTATTTCCCTTGATACAAAAATAGGAATGTATTAAACTAGTACAAGTGTGTTTACACAAATAATTAAAAAGAGGTAACTAATATGGCACAGCTTTGGGGAGGTCGTTTCACAAAAGAAACAGATCAGCTCGTTTATAATTTCAATGCATCTATTTCATTCGATCAGAAATTTGTTAAACAGGATATAAATGGAAGCATCGCTCACGCTACTATGCTGGGTAAAACAGGAATCATAAGTCCTGAAGAAGCAGATAAAATAGTAAGAGAGCTTAAAAGCATCCTTAATGATGTCGAAGAAGGAAATCTTGAAATATCATCAAAATATGAAGATATACATAGTTTTGTTGAGGCAACCCTTATAGACAGAATCGGTGATACAGGAAAGAAGCTTCATACAGGAAGAAGCCGTAATGATCAGGTAGCCCTTGATATGAAAATGTACACTCGTGACGAAGTACTTGCAACGAGACAACTTGTTAAGGAACTTATGCTCACTCTTCATAATATGATGAAGGATAATCTTACAACATATATGCCAGGCTTTACCCATCTTCAGAAAGCCCAGCCAGTAACATTTTCCCATCACATCGGTGCTTATATGGAAATGTTTAAGAGAGACTATTCAAGACTAACTGATATATATAATAGAATGAACTACTGCCCTCTCGGCGCTGGCGCACTTGCAGGAACAACCTATCCTCTTGATCGAGAAATGACCGCAAGCCTCCTGGAATTCACCGGTCCTACTCTTAATAGTATGGATTCAGTTTCAGACAGAGATTATATAATAGAATTCCTTTCCGCTCTCGCAACAATCAGCATGCATCTTTCTCGTTTTTCAGAGGAAATAATAATCTGGAACTCTAATGAATATCAGTTCATAGAACTTGATGATGCCTACAGCACAGGAAGCTCCATCATGCCACAGAAAAAGAATCCTGATATTGCAGAGCTTGTCAGAGGAAAAACCGGACGTGTATACGGAGCCCTCATGTCAATACTCACAACCATGAAGGGAATTCCTCTTGCTTATAATAAAGATATGCAGGAAGATAAGGAGCTTACATTTGATGCAATCGATACTGTAAAGGGATGCCTTGCACTCTTTAAGGGAATGATAAGCACCATGTCACTTAATAAGGAAAGAATGAGACAAAGCGCAGCCCTTGGATATACAAATGCAACTGATGCGGCTGATTATCTGGTTAAAAAGGGAGTTCCTTTCAGAGATGCCCACGGTATCATAGGACGACTTGTACTCTATTGTATCGATAATGGTAAAGCCATAGATGATTTAACAATTAAAGAATTAAAGGATATATCCCAGGTATTTGACGAGGATGTTTATGATGCAATCAGCATTGAGACCTGTGTACTTGAAAGAGGTACAATCGGAGCTCCAAGTCCTGATGCCATGCAGAAGGTTATCGATATAAACGAAGAATTACTTAAGAATCTTCAGTAATTATATAAGCCAAAGTTATCTATTAACCTATAATGATTTAAAGCAAATCATTTTACCAAAATCAAAAAAAGCAAAACAAAAGTGCCATTTAATAAATTGATATTAAACGGCACTTTTTTTCATAACTCT
>JAILGP010000235.1 GCA_024696635.1 Eubacterium sp.
TTTCTGAATATCATTTGTATAGTCTCCGAAAAGGCCGCCATCTATATTTATTCCACATACAAAATCTTTGTTTCTGGCACAAAGAGCGTAAGCCGTATCTCCACCCATAGAATGACCTGAAACACCAACTCCTTTTTCAAAATCTATGAAATCAGTAAAATGTTCCTTCGCATATTTTAGGGCAGCTTCATTATCTTTTACCCACTCCGGAAGTCTTCCCATTATGAACTTACAATATTTTCTCTGAGCCACGTCAAACTTTTGTGCTAATTCTTTATCAGTTCCCTTTGCTTTCATAAGCTTAAACATGCTTATAATACCACCAAGCATTGGTTCATACATTTTTTTGGTAATGGTTTTGTCAAAGAAAAGAACTCTTCCGTCATCAAATTCATTGCATAATGCCTCATAGGAATGATCCACCGAGATCACCACATATCCATGAGAAGCAAGCTCTATACATAGAAATGAGTTTCCTTCTCTATAGGAAATATTACCATGATTAAACATTATAAGTGGAAACTTCTTTCCAGGAATCTTCTCTGCAGCCACATAGCATTCAGATCTGTTAGCCTCCGGATTCTTCTTAAAATCCGGTGCAAACTTAAATGCATCCTTAAACCCCTTAAGCATATTATCCGACAGAGCCACCATTGGAGAAAGACCTTCTACGCTTTCTTTCAGTACCGGATAATAAACCCTGGACGTAACACTACGCATACCTCCCTGGTGCATTACTTCTTTTCTGTCATTTACTACTGTATAGGTAAATGTACCAACCCCATATCCACCTGTAGGTTTTGGAAATTTCATATTCATAATAAACTCCTTTTCTTAATTCTCGCTCGGACTACACATTTCCCCCAAACAGAAAAATGATTGTCTTAGCCAGAAGCTCAAACATTTCCTTAGGGCTACATTTTACATTTACCAGCTTATTTCTATAGCAAGCCGACAGAATACAGTTGGTTTCTATTCCAGTATAGGTTGCCGATATATATTTAAGTATCTTTACGGGCTCATCCTTAGGGTGAAGATTATTTGCCTCAGATGCCTGAACCAACATGGGCATCAGGACACTTCCAAGATATTCAAAGTTCCCCCTGCCACTTGTACCCTCAATTATGCGTGCTGCCCTTTCTGGTTCATTTATCGCAAGTGTTGTAAGATCAAAATTGATTTTTTGAATGTCCATCAAATGCTTTTCCATGACATCACCTAAAATCTCGCATATCTTATAAGTGGTTTCTTCAAAGGTAAGGTCTGAATTCCTGGTGATTTCCTCCATGGAATCCACAAAATTATAATCTATTCTCATCCTTGTGATCATATCACTCAGTATTTCATCCAGATTCTTATAGAACCTGTAAATACCTCCCTGGGAAAGCCCCGTCTCTTCTATGATATCCATCATAGTAACCATAGAAACCGGCTTCCTGAGACAGACCTTATAGGTACAGTCAATTATAAAATTCTTTTTATTTTCAAAATACTCTTCTTTTACTTTAGGCATAATAAAAACCTCACATAGTTAAAATGAATGTAGTTTCATTTTAACCACGCGAGGCTAAATTGTCAATGCAAAAATGAATACACTTTCATTTTTTTACCAAAGGGGTCTGACCCTTTTGGTAAATTTGGGGAAATTATTCCCGGTTATCCTTGAGGCTTTCCACCAGGTCAACCCTTCCAGCTTTGCCCCTAAGGAGAAGGATTGATGCTGCATAGCTCACCAGTATAAGTATTATCAGCTTCACTATTGATATAGGATAAATGCAGGTTTCCAATAAAGTTTTGTATACTGAAACATTTGCAATAAAAACAGCTTTGGTGCTGTAATAGCCTAGAATAAGGCTTATGACAATGGCTATTGGAACTAACAAATGGTACACATTCACAAGCATTTTATTGATCTCTTTGTTTCGGTAGCCCAAGACCTTTAGCATGGATACGGTTGGTGTGGATTCGGTGATAAGAACATTTACCATCATGTATACGACAACTATGCAGATACTGATTGCAAATACATTTATCACCCCCGTCACCCTCTCCATATTAATTTTCACTTCATTAATCTGATCTGCAAGGGACTGTTTGGAAATGGTTTTGACCAGCTTATCACTATCTATTGAAAGAGCATTTTCTGACATAATTATGTTATAGGGCAGCTGCATCTCATCCTCCTTCATATCCGAAGGTCCCTTTAGCCGGTTGAGCCCCTCCACGTCAATTTCCAGAAGCTCTATAGCATTTTCCCTTGAACAGTATATGGCCGACTGAGAGTCATTCAGCACCACATCTGTAACCTTTACTGTGTACTCATCCAGTGTTATGGGATTAACAATTGTAATAGCGTCTCCGACTCCAACGTTAAAGGCAGTACTGGCCATGGATGTAATATAAAAATGCTCCTTATCATATTCAAGCTTATTACCCTCTTTATCCTTAAAACTTATCATATCCGGGCTGTCTATTCCCAGGAGCATGATACTGTCTTCACGACCTTTTACCTCGTAATTTACGCCGAAAATTGCATTTCCCTCTTCCGGACTTCCAAGCTCAGGCATGGTCAGGAAATACTCATATTCAAATGTACCAATCTGGTCAACTGTATTTTTCACATAGGAATCCATAGAGTCAATACAGGTAAGACAAAAAGCGTATAGCATCCCACCAAAGGCAAGACCTATGATAACTATTATGCTTCTACCCGGTTTTCCCACAATCTGCCTGATCTTATACTTAGTAGCAGTTTTAATACTAAGTCTCTTCATCCTGAGCTTAGATATTCCATGCCCCATACTTCTTCCTGATATCATACTTATAACATCATTTTTCATAATCTTTCTGGCAGACCTGTAAACTGAAAATGTATAAAGTATAGTCGGTACCATAATCGAAATAATCACATTACTTATACTTATGGTGTAGCTGGCAGGTAAAAGTTCAATCTTGAAAAACAGCATTCCCATAACCCTGTCTGCAATGGCAAATGCTACTACCAGCCCAAGCACGGTCCCAATAAGTCCAGACAAAATGCCATACACAGCATAATGCATAGACAATTGATTCTTCTTATATCCAAGAGCAATAAGTACACCAATCTGTCTTCGGTCATTTTTTATCCTTCGACCCATTACAACAGATATAATTACAGCAATAAATATAACCATAAGAAGTACCACGGTTGAAAGCATATTAACCATCTGGTTCATTTGACTTATAGGAGTGGAAATTCTTGCATTTGACTCGGCCTTTATATACGAAAGCATATTATACTTTTCGTTAAGTACCTTTCTAACATCAGATGCATTATCCTGATTATATCTGATGACATAGTATTCCTTTAAAACGGACTCCTCTTCATCACTTGCTTCAATGCAATCTTCCTCTTTATCATTATCTTCACTTCTCTTCTCAGCCTCTTCCGCCAGGATTTCAAAATCCTCATCACTTACAAGCGCAATTCCAAAATCTTTCTTTATAGCATATGTATCTGTTATTTCTTTAATGGGAAATAAAAAATCAGGTCTTTCAAAGTCCTCTTCAAACTCAAATTCCTGATTACCAAGCTTAATGATCTGGCCCTTTTCTATAGCATTTCCCTCAGCAAGTCCCGTATTAATAAGTATCTTTCCTTTATCTACCTTATGTCTTGGTGATCCTGTTTCAATATCCTCATGACCAAGTATAAAAAGATTTATTTTCTTTGGTGTTTTCATTACCCGAATTTCATAGTCCGGAGCAAAATCTATATAGCTTTGTTTTTCCAGTAATATATCATACTCTTTTTCAAGCTCTTCTATATCACTATCACTTATCTCCTTTTCGGTAGTAAACTGAGCATCTTCCAACTTATATTCCTCATAGAAAATATTCAGATCCTTTTTCAATTTTAATGCGGATCCTGTAAAATCAACATACAAAATCACTACAATAATCGTAAGCAGGCAGACGCATAAATAAAACGAAAAATTCTTCTTTATATTTCTAATATAACGCTTTCTTAATGTCATAATTATTACACTTCCTAATGTTTGTATTTATCATCAATTTTTCTGTTTCTAAGCTTATTTTCTTTATTCCACAACTTTGTTTCTAAGCTTTTTTTCTTTATTCTGCAGCTTTGTTTCTAAACATTTTTACTATTCTACATTTCCAGTTTCTGGGCCGGGATTTTGTTTTCATTTACCTTATTAGATATAACCCTGCCATCCTTAATCCTTATGACCGCATCTCCCATTTTTGCTATTGCCTCATTATGAGTAATGATTACAGTCGTTGTATTAAACCTTTCATTTACATTTTCAACAAACTTAAGTACCAGTCTGGCCGACTTGGTATCAAGGGCTCCAGTCAGCTCATCACATAAAAGCAGCTTAGGGTTCTTAATTATAGCTCTTGCAATGCTGACTCTCTGCTGCTGTCCACCAGAAAGCTCCGCGGGAAAATGATTTTCATATTTCTTAATATCGACTGCTTCCATGACCTCATCTATATTCAGTGGATTTTCAGTTATGTCTGCGACCACCTGAATGTTTTCCTTCACCGTTAAATCCGGGATCAGGTTATAAAACTGAAATACAAATCCCACATCTGAACGTCTGTATTCCACAAGTTCCTTATCCTTCATGCCTCCGATACTGACTCCACCCACACTGAGCTTTCCCTCATCCAGACTGTCAAGTCCGCCAAGCATATTAAGAAGAGTGGATTTGCCGCTGCCTGAAGGACCAAGAATTATATATATTCCACCCTCATCAAGTTCAAGGTCAACGCCGTCTAAAGCATTTACCTGATTTTCTTTCTTACCATATATTTTTTTTGCTCCTTTAATATCAATAAACATATTTTCCTCCATTATTAAAGCGGACATTATAGCCCGCCTTAATACTTCTAATAATTCTGTCTTCTGTACTCCAATGGTGATACTCCATATTTTTTCTTGAACACACTACCGAATTTACTCTGATTTTCATAGCCTGAAATGGCCGCAATTTCTGCTATACTTTTCTTGGTCGTCCTAAGCAGCCTGGCCGCATTTTCCATCCGGTACTGCCTGATATATTTATGAATTGTATCTCCATACATTATGGAAAAATACTTATTTAAGGAAACCACACTTACTCCATATTTCTTAGCAAATGTTTCAACCGGTATACTCTCTTCCGGATGATTGATAAGCTCATCTCTTATCTGAGACACTATATCCCTCTGGCCCTTTGTCAGATAAAAGTCATTCTTATCTACCTTTACATGCCCATTCTTTATGAGGTTATTTATTCTAAGAACCATTAAGAAAAGGGTAGTTGAATCAACTGTATCTGACTCCATAAGACTAGCCAGTTCCTCCTCTGCTGCTTTAAGGGTATCAGATACATTTCCCATATAATATTCAGAATCCTGATCATATCTTTCCTGTAGATCTTCCACATCAACCCCAAGTCCGCTAAGGTAATTCCTATCTTCATCACTTAATAAAGACAGGTTAAATACAATCTCAACCCCCAAGTATTCCTCACCATGAAAATCAAGATTCTTACGCTTATATTTGTGACTTTCCAGACAGAGAACTCCTGACTTCATGTATGCATAACGGCCATCATTTGTCATAATCTCACATCTGCCGCTTCTGCAATAATGAATAGAGGAAACCATGGTTTCTTCGTCCTTCCTGCTGATTCCACCAAGATTATCAAGCCCCCTCATGTTACCGCTAAGAACATTTATACCCGGAAATGGTTCAGCAAAGCAATAAATCGTATCCTCACCAGTCATTCCTTCATTCCTCAGTCTGACCTCCACCACCGTATTATTCCGCGTGTTTACAGATATCTGAGAACCGAAATTATCCGTAAATGCCATTAAGGTTTCTGGTGTAAGCTGTAACACATAGCTTCTTAGCCATGGAATATCCTTCACCATATCTAATAGTTTTATGATTTCCTTATCATTTTCAAAAATATCCATATTTTTACCTCTTCCGGAATTGGTTAAAAAAAAGACACAGTTAAATATAATTAACTGTATCTTTTATAACATACCTATTTTTATATATCCACTCCATTTCGGAACATTTGCTCCATTTTTAAAGTGTCTTATGAGAATTAAATTTGCCAAAAGGGTCTGACCCCTTTGGTAAATTCTAAAATAAAGAGTCCAGATATTTACGAATTACATTAGCATTTTCACTCAGTCCCTCAGGTATTGGGTCACCATAGACAAATGTATTAAATTGCCTTCCACTGGCTCCCTCAATGCAATAACCTATGGCTGGTTTATCGGCATTATCAAATGTAATTTCTTTGGGTAAATCTATCTGCCCATTGGAATAGTCCCTGAGATTTGTACTTTGAACCAGGTCACTTATATGCTGGTAAAATCCATCCGGTACGATTATCACCTCTTTATATTCCGTTTCTTTTGTTTCTTTGTTATAAATGTATTTGATAAAATGTACCGGTTGCTTTCCAGGCTCATCTTCCTCAGTGGCTATACTTGCATACATTATATATCTTGGCCAGTCATGATACTTAAGGTCAAACCTTACCACCTGACGATCCTCCTTAGGTGGAAGCATATCCTCCACTCCATGCTTAGCCAGTTCATTACACAAGGCTTTTCTAAGGTCCCAGCACCACTTTAGTGTTGGGTGGCCCAGGATACTGAAACTTAACACCTGTCCTGAATCATATATAGCCTTCATTCTGTAAGCCTGAAATTCAGGGGGCACTCCCTGCTTATATTCATCATTTCCATTAAATGAAACCAGAGAATTTTCCTCTATTATCTCCTGCAGGGTCAGCATGAAGCTCTCATCAGTTTCTACCCTTTCATCCGGATTTCTTGATAAGACATAAGAGCCTTCTCCCGTCTCTCTTTTAACCCCAAAGCTTACCATTTCAGGTTGTGATAAAGTCAGGGGATCTTTAGTATATAAATACGTCTCGAATTCAACTATTTTTCTTGATTCAATTATCTTTGGGGCATTGGGGTCAGTTTTTCTGTATTCTTCTTTATAAAAAATATTGTTAGAATTGAAAATTCCGCCATACATAGTATTTGGACCCATTCCAAGGCCCAATCCCTGTCCTCTACTTAGGCCTGAGCCTGGAACTGTGTACTGTCCAAAGTTTTGGTTAATTCCAGGGCCAAATCCCTGGCCTTGGACTGATTCTTTCAATATATCCTGGCCTTCACCCTGGTTTACCATCTGTCCTTCACCCTGGTTTACCATCTGACCACACATCTGGCAAAACTTTGCATTTTCATATAACTTAGCCCCACATGATTTACAAAATCCCATTTTATCCTCCCCAAAATGTGCCATATACGAAAAAAATATGTTTTCGTAGCTCCCTTGACACTATCAAATAAAAGAGAAGCTAATTCAGTTCATCCTTTTTTGCGGTGAGATACCACTCGTAAGGTATTATTTCGTCTCCTCCATTCTTTACTCTTTCTTCAGCTTCCTCAAGTGTAAGAGGTGAGCCCAAAAGTACATCTTGTCCCGGATTCCAATCTGCAGGTGTAGAAACATTTTCCGCATCATGTTTCTGGAGTGAAACCACTACTCTCTTAAGCTCGTCAATGTTTCTGCCTGTTGACATAGGGTAATACATGATAGCCCTGATAATAGAATCAGGATCTATAATAAATACCGCTCTTACAGTCTGTGTTCTGGCAACCGTCTGAAGCATTCCATATAGATTAGCGACATTCATACTTATATCTGCCACAATAGGAAATGGAACTTTTACATTTCCCTGTCCCTTCCAATTGATAGTCTCGATATTATTTACCCAGGCAAGATGTGAATGAAGTGAGTCAATAGAAAGCCCAAGAAGCTCTGTATTGATTTCCTTAAATTCCTCATACCTTTTTGAAAGGGCAATAAATTCAGTGGTACACACCGGGGTAAAATCTGCCGGATGCGAAAAAAATACAACCCACTTACCCTTGTAATCCTCTGGAAAATTTATCTTTCCCCTAGTTGTCATACTCCTAAATGCCGGCGCTACGTCACCGATCATAGGCATTCCCTTAATACTGTCCATGTCCATTTTCTACCTCCGAAAATAATTTTATTTTGATAAACTTCCCTTGATAAATTACATTTTTGCCAAAAGGGTCAGACCCCTTTGGTAAATTTTTCTGCTTTTACAAATAAGAAATCCGGTTTATGGAAATTATCATAATATTCCGGATATTTCTTGATTATTTCATCCGTAGGATATGGTTCCTCAACCCTGAGAATTCTAAACCCTGCATCTGCAAGTGCGTTCATTATGGTTGAAAACATTCTATGATACCTCTGCACACCTTCAACAAACCAGGTTGAATCATTTCGCCTCTCTATACAATAATCGGAAATGTTAACGTAAAGCTTCTTTCCCTCTTCATCTCGTGTCCATCTGTCATGTTTTCCAGAGTAGCAGGTTGCCAGAGGATGCTCCTGTGAGAAAAGGAATATTCCCCCATCAGTTAGAAGAGAATATACCGAATTCACAAGTCCACAATAATCCTCCACATAATGAAATGCTAATGAGCTGATAACAATATCAAATGTTTCTGATAATTTATCAATATCCTCCATTGGCATATTGAGATAGGTAATCTTTGGATCGCTGTTATCTCTCCTTGCCACCTCCAGCATCTTCTCTGAAATATCAAGGCCTACCACCTTACTTGCGCCACGCCTTATGTAGTCTATGCAGCGTTCTCCTGACCCACAGCCTAAATCAAGAACTTTCTTACCTTCCAGATCAGGCATTAAAGAAAAAAGTGTAGGAAGTTCAAATATATTGTTAGCATTTACCTGGCGTTCTCGAAGCTTCATGTAACCATCAAAAAATGTCTCGTTATCAAAAATATTCTGCTTAGCCATATTATCACCCTTCGATAATTTATAAATACTTTGTCCCAACTAATCTTAATGCATTTCCACTTGTAAGAGCAAGTAATAATATTCTAATTATTCAAGTTACCCCTTTTCTTCTTAATGATTAAATAGCATTTCACGTTTCATAATTGAGCATTAATTATTGAATAGAATGTCACGTTTCATAATTGAGCATTAATGATTAAATAGCATTTCACGCCTCATCCTTCCATTGATATAAATCAAGGTCCACTCGCCCTTCATTAACCTTAACCCCCTCTGCCTCTAGGAGCTTTGCCTGAACCTCTGCGCCTCCAAATGCAAATCCACCGGCAAGACATCCTTTGGCATCAACCACTCTGAAGCATGGTATATTATCAGGATCCGGATTCTTATGAAGTGCATTTCCAACAGCACGAGACATCCTGCTATTTCCAGCCAGCCTGGCAATCTGTGAATAGGTTGCAACCTTACCATAAGGAATCTGTTTTACTGCCTCGTATATACGCTTAGTAGGACTGTCGCTGATAAGGTCATAGCTCTGAGAAATCATAAGCTTCACGTCCTCATCCGGTATAGACCCATCCAGAATCACCGTATTCCAATGTTCCTTATTCTGATGGTAAGCAGGAATTACAGAAGCATGTGCTGATCTCCAGAAATACAACATGTCGGGGTCGGCCTTTACATTTATATTTACAAAACCATTTCTCTCATAGGTCCAGAGAAATGCCTTCTTATTGCCTTTAAATCTAACCAACTGCCAATTCTCATCAGAAAAAGGACTATCTAAATATGTATCTGAAAATGATAATCCATAATTCAAAGCTTCTTCTCTTGTTTCCAAATCACCACCTCCATTTTTTTACCAAAGGGGTCTGACCCTTTTGGCAAATTACAGTTCATATTTTCGGCATTTCTTCCATTTATTATCTATAGCTTTAAATAAAGGTTTTGTTATTAACTGATAGATTTTTAATAGAATAAAGCTGATAAGATAGATTATAACTGCACATCCAATAATATGTAAAAATAAAATCCCCGGATTTCCCTGTACAAATTTTTCTATATTGAAGTATCCAAGCAGGTTTATATGTATGAGATATGAGGGAAATGAAGCCGCCGCCAGTTCATTTATAACTTTATTATTCTTAATCTTCATTCTCCTAAATAAAAGGAAGAATAATATAGCTTCTGTGATTACAAGGGGATTCATATATGCCCATGCAGGAATAAGCCCAGTGTGTCTGTTAAATACAGTCTGATCAAGTATTGACCATATCAGAATAAGTAAAATGTTAATGATAAGCCAGGGAAAAATAGTAGACTTATGCTTATCGCTGCAATCACTTTTTCCACCATTACTTTTTTCTACATCACTATTTTCTTTATCAAAATTTTCGCTATTACTATTAAGTCCTCTTTCCCTTTCTTCGTCTTTATCCCTTATGTATAAGCCAATAAGATACATTATGACAAAATTGACAATTGTATATCCAGCCTGTGAACCATCTAGCCCAACTGTTCCCATTCCACTCATTTCAAGAGTGCTTATGTATGAAGCCATATCAATAATAATAGGATAAATAGAAAAACATCCCAGCATTACTATTAATAAAACCTTCGTGTCCTTCTCTTTAAGCACATCCCACATAATATTTATATATGGCGATATAAGATAGAGAGCTACATAAACAAAGACAAACCAATAGGATGGTCTGAAATAACCAAGAATAGTTTCTCCACTAATAGCCTTTCCTGATGGAAGCTCTTTTATCAAAATAAATAGTATTTCAAATATTAAAAGCTGTGATAAAAGTTCAACCGGCTTAAGCAAATCCCGTTTTTTTGAATGCCTCATAAAATATCCTGAAATCAGAATAAAAAGATTAACTGCACATACAAATACTGCTTGGAAAAATGCCATGATCAGCATATTTGCATTACCAGATACATTTCTAAATCCCCCACCTATATTGGGATTGTTGTAATGTAAAATTATTACTCCCAAAGCTGTTATAATACGAAGTAGTTCAATGTTAGACTGCCGTTCTTTTCTTCTATTCATAATATAAATCCTGGTACACCTTTCTTTATAAAAAATAACAAGCCTATTCTATTTAATTATTTCATCCTTATGCCCTCATACATAAAATTTAGAATTATAAATCATAGAGGTAAGATATCATATCGTAATCTTTGCCACCCCAATTATGAGTGCTGGTTTTAAATTCTTTTCCACCCACCTTTTCATAAAATTTCCTTGCCTCCTGATTATCCTTCAGGCACCATATGATCATCTTTTTTCTTCCTGATTCCTTAAAATGTCTCATAGCATATTCAAATAAAAGTTTACCTATACCCATATTTCTCTTTGCATATCTGACATATAAAGCAATGATTTCTGAATCCGAAACTTCTTCCTCTAGCATTTCCAGCCATTCGCATCCCACCACCTCATTATCCAAAACTGCAACATAGTATTTATCAAATCTTTTAACTTCAATTTCATATCGTTCTTCCACATTATAGGTGTCCAGGAATGCTTGATCAATTATCCCACTATATGCTTTCTTCCAGTCTTCAACTATAATTTCCGTTATTTGCCTGGCATCATCTTTAGTTGCATTTCTTATAATAATCTTATTATTCATTCCTATTCCTCCTTAAATACCAATTTACCAAAGGGGTCCTTTTGGCAAATGATAAAACTACACATTATATAACTGAGCATATATACCATTTTTCGCCAGAAGCTGGTCGTGCCTTCCTGACTCTTCGATTCCATTTTCTGTCAGCACCAGAATTTCCTCTGCATTTTTAATTGTGGAAAGTCTATGGGCGATTACAAATGTTGTCCTGTTGGCTGCCAGTTCCTCCAAGGATTCTTTGACTATATTTTCACTTTCATTATCCAGAGCACTGGTTGCTTCATCGAAAATAAGAATAGGTGGATTCTTAAGAAATACCCTGGCTATGGATATTCTCTGCTTCTGCCCACCGGAAAGCTTAATTCCCCTCTGTCCAATATCCGTATCGTAGCCCTTAGGAAGCTCCATTATGAAATCATGGGCATTTGCACGCTTGGCCGCCTCAATAACCTCTTCTTTGGAAGCACCCGGCTTACCATATCTTATGTTATCGTAAATAGTTCCAGCAAAAAGATAGACATCCTGCTGCACGATTCCAATATTTTCCCTCAGGCTCTTCAATGTAACCTTACGGATATCCTTTCCATCAATTGTTATACTGCCCTTAGTAACATCATAAAATCTTGGAATCAGACTACAAAGTGTGGTTTTTCCGCCCCCCGACGAACCAACCAGAGCCACATAAGAGCCAGCCTTAACATCCAGATTTATGTGTCTCAGCACCCTATGTTCCCCATCCTTATATTTAAAGGATACATCGTCAAATACAATATCACCCTTTACATTTTCAAGAGGAATCGAATCCTCGCTGTCCTGTATATCAGGCTCAATAGATAATATTTCCATGAATCTTTCAAAGCCCGAATAACCATTCTGGAACTGCTCTGCAAAATCAATCAAGGTTCTGATAGGGTCTGTAAATACATTTATATAAAGGAGAAATGTAACGAAATCCGCAACCTTCACCTGGCCCTTAGCCATAAGTATTCCACCTATCAGAATAACAGCTACATTTATCAGCATAGTAAATGCCGTCATACCTGAGTGGTAAAATCCCATATAGAAATAGCTTTGCCTCTTAGCCCTAAGAAAGCCATCATTTCCAATCTTGAATTTCTCCTCCTCA
Organism: Eubacterium sp.; assembly: GCA_024696635.1. GTDB lineage: Bacteria > Bacillota > Clostridia > Lachnospirales > Lachnospiraceae > Eubacterium_Q. The sequence goes on from JAILGP010000235.1 coordinate 12,659, forward strand.
ACCTCCTCATTTGCGAAGGATTTAACAACTCTGATACCAGAAAGATTGTCCTCAATCTGGGTATTTATTTCTGCTATCTGAACACGGTTTTCCTTAAATGCCTTCTTCATCCTGCGGTTCATCTGATATGCATAAATAAACATAAGTGGCAGAAGAATAAAGGCCGCGAGAGTAAGATGACCACTTATGCTGGATAATATAATAAATGCACCGATAATCTTAATAAATGAAATAGCCAGATTTTCAGGTCCATGATGCAAAAGCTCTGTTATATCAAAAAGGTCGCTGGTAATTCGGCTCATAAGCTGTCCCACCTTCTGATCATCATAGAATGAAAATGACAGCTTCTGATAATGAGAAAATATTTCCGCCCTCATATCATATTCCATTTTGGCACCCATTACGTGGCCTATATTAGTAATAAAATAATTAGAAGCAAACTGAATCAGAACCAATACCACAAGAACCAGACTAATAATAGTAATCCTTCGTACCGCTGTATCAACTTCCATATCAGCTACATTTGTCGTTATGTACCTTACCACAAGAGGAATAACAAGACTGATTATAGATGCAAGAAAAGCAAAAAACATATCCAGCCAGAAAGTACCCATATATGGCTTATAATAACTCCTTAACTTCTTCAAATTCTCCTTCATTTCACGCCTCCATTTTCACATTTGCCAAAGGGGTCAGACCCTTTTGGTAAAAAAAACCACTTACCCAAATAGATAAGTGGCTAAAAATGTCATATATTAAATGTCATATATTATATATAGAAAAATATAGCTTATCTATTCCCGAATCTGATTACACAATATAAAGACCACACACGTTACAAACATGCATTGTCATCTCAGGTGTACAATCAGTTTTAGAAACAAGATTTGCCATTATTTTTCCTTTCAAAGTTTCTTTTTATATTTTTATAAATTTCTTTCTATATTTTATTTCAAAATGTTTCTTTCAAAATCAACTTCCGAAATCTTCTTTTTGAATCTTCTTTTTGAATCTTCTTTTTGAATTTTCTTTTTGAATTTTCTTTTTGAATCTTCTTTTTGAATTATCTTTCAGCTTTCGAAATCTACTTTTTTGAAATAAAATACTACTATATGTTTGTTGAGTATACAGACTCATTATTCATCTGTCAATAAATTTAAGATATAAAACCATTTCATGTATCTCTCTAAGTTATTTCATGTATCTCTCTAAGCCATCCCCCTATATCTCTACTCCATTCCTTTTATTTCAAGTACTTTGTCAGCAGCCAGATTTATGAATTCCATATCATGGCTTATAAGCAGAATACATATTCCACCTTCCGCAGCCCTCTTAAGGGTCTTGGCGATTATTCTCATATGTCTTCCATCAAGACCACTTGTAGGTTCATCGAGAATGAGAATAGGCTTATTACTTAAAAGAGCCGCCGCAAGTACAACCCTCTGCTTCTGACCTCCCGACAAAGAAGCCGGATGTCTGTCCCTATATTCCCATAGATCAAAATCCTCAAGTATTTTCTTTATGGTAGGACTGGCGAGACCATACTCAGTATTAAGACTTACCTCCTCAATTACTCGCGGGGTAAAAATCTGATAATCAGAATCCTGTCCCACGAAGAAACAATCTCTCATTCTCTTTCCTGCCGGCACAGGCTCACCAAATATAGAAATAGAGCCCTTTTTCTCTTTAAGTTCGCCTGAAATAATTTTGCAAAGAGTGGTTTTCCCTACACCATTAAGTCCCGTTATTGCCGTTATCTGTCCCCTATAAAACTGATCAGAAAAATCCTTCAGTATAGTTCTTTTTCCCCTTTTAAATGTAATTTTCTCCAGCCTTATTAGAGGGGCATCCCCCATCTTTCTATCAGTTGGGATAAAATCCTCGTTGTCCGAAAGAATACGAAGCCCCATGCCTATCATATCTTGGTCACTAATATTTACGAATTCATTTCTAGGAAAATCCTTTATAATACTTCCCTTATCCATTACTATCATTCTATCAGCAATATTTTTAAGATAAGAGATTCTATGTTCAGAAATTATAATGGTATAGCCCTTATTCTTAAGCTTGGCCAGTAATTTACATAGCTTGACACTTCCCTGACCATCAAGATTTGCAGAGGGTTCATCAAGTATTATAACCATTGGTTCCACTGAAACCGCAGACGCTATAGCAACCTTCTGTTTTTCCCCACTTGAAAGCTTTAAGAGGTTACAGTTCATAAGCCTACGAATATCCATAAGTATATCTAATTCATCAATTCTCTGCTTCATCCTGTCACGACTGAAGTTATGATTCTCCATTGATAAAACTATTTCATCTGTGGTATTAAGACAGAAAAACTGACTCCGGGGATCCTGGAATACATTTCCCACAAGACCACCTATTTCATCCAAGGTCTTATCATAAAAATCGTACCACTCCCTGGGAGATTGACCTATAGAATCGGCTTTACCATTCTCCTCTTCCCCAGACCCTAAATCATCATTATTGTATGTATTATCGTATTGATTATCATATGTATTTTTGTATGTATCATCGTATATATTTTCAGATTTAAGACCAGAAGAAAAAACCACCTCTTCATTCAGCCTGTATTCCCCCTCCAATACCCCCTCATAGTAAACAGGACAAAGCCCATTCATAATTCTGGTAAGGGTGGTTTTTCCACATCCACTCTCACCAGTTATAATCAGACATTGCCCTTTAGATACATTTAAGGATATATTTTTCAAACTATATTCCTTTTTTCCACTTCCATATTTGAAGCTGACATTCTGGAGTTTAATCATTTAACACCCCCAAGGATATTTATCAAAATAGTATATTCCAAAGCAGGAAATAAGGGCTACAACAAGCATAATCCAATCCATAGCCTTCATCCTAACCTCATAATAAGAATTGTAAGCCCCCTCCAGCTTTACTCCCCTGACCTCAGCCGAAGCCGTCAGTTCATCAGCCACCTTGGTTGTCCTGATAAGAAGGGGAACAATGGTATATTCAAAGAGCTTATGAAGCTTAAAGAAAGTACCTTTAAATGTTACGCCAAGGCCCCTATATTTCTGAGCCCTCCTTATAGCCCCATACTCCATTTTTACCGTAGGCATAAATCTGAACATAACAGCAAGTGAAATGGTAGCTGTCCTTGGAATCCTAAGCTTATCAAGACAAGCTATAAGTCTTCCCACCGGTGCTTTAATAATAGGAGAAGCCATAATAAATGCTATTACCAGCCTTCTAAGAACCATGATAAGCAGTGGCATATTTCCAAAAAGACTAGTGAATTTCAAGGCATATAATAATATTTCAAAAATCACAAATATAATTATATGAGATAGTATTTTTCTTGGCCCGATTATCACCGAGCTCCATATGACGGCATATATAAAGCTCAGATAAACTGCGGACTCTGTTTTAAAAAAGAGAATTCCCAGAGCCAGACTTATCATAGCCGCCATACAAACACGGATGTCAGTATTCTTTAACATTATTCTGTAACACCTGCAGGCTGAAACTGCTTCTTCATAAGAGCATAGCCAATAAGCATTCCGATTATACATGTTACAACAAGGGTTAAAATTACAGTAATTACAATAACAGGATTTTTATATGTAGAAACCATTGTATTTACAGTCTCTACATCATAGCCCTTATCAATAAGTCCCTGTGTATATTTTTCTCCCAGAAAAATAACCGGGAAAAAGCTTCCAAGACCATATACAACAGTATGAAGAGTATAAGCAGCTCCAGCCTTTATTGGATTATGATATCCATCCCCCATACATATAGCTTCACATATAAATCCTGTTACAAAGAATATAATTCCTGTAAGCACCTGACCTATAAGAAGGTAATAAAGAGCCTTAATTCCAAAGAATAAAATCTGAGTGCCCACCTTTGATGATTTACTAATCATAAGAACATAAATAGGACCGGAGATAATGGCCATAAGCGCATATCCTGCATAGAGCATAAGCTTTACAGAACCTGCAAATGGTATAGCCGTCACCATACTTACGAAAAATGTAAGTACAGAAAATAGTGTTACAATTATAACTTCCTTAAGACCCAGCCCCTTTTTGTTTCGTCTTGCTTTAACATTTTCATTACTCATTTTTATTTCTCCTTTTTAATTATATTTTTTTTCACTTTGCCTTAACCGCTCTGGGCTTACCAGTCTTTCCCTCAAGGACAATGCCCATAGTAAAAAGTATCGCCGACAGAATAAGTACCATTAGGGTTTCCTTCCAGCCACTTGTCATGGAGCCTGATAATTGCATTTTCTCTATGGCAAGTGCTATCCATCTCTGTGGGAAACATGATCCAATTTTCTGCATTGCATCTGGCATGAATTTGAATGGGAAAAGAACTCCTGAGAACAGGGACATAGGCATAAGGATAAATGTACCAACCATTCCCAGTGCATCTTCTTTT
>JAILGP010000239.1 GCA_024696635.1 Eubacterium sp.
CTTTGTCATAGTTAAACGTTAACGTTTACCATTCCAAATTTTACTGTTGTTTGGATTGTTCATCCGAAAATATTTTCGCTTGTTTAACCAAGCATTTTTAAAAAGAATTTTCGGGGTTGTCATCATTATTCTGTTGTTAAAGATCAATTCTACGAATCAATAAGATAAATTATCCAAGTTTTACGGAGAAGGAGGGATTTGAACCCTCGCGCCGCTATTAACGACCTACTCACTTTCCAGGCGAGCCCCTTCAGCCACTTGGGTACTTCTCCAAATAACTGATTCGTAAGCTTCTAATTATTATTAAATTAGAGCGGAGAGGATGGGATTCGAACCCATGTGCCCTTGCGGACAAACGGTTTTCAAGACCGCCTCGTTATGACCACTTCGATACCTCTCCAACAAGCTTTTTTACCAAAGCTTTATTAGCATTTATTTTCATAAAAGTAGTCGCTTGTTTTTCAGCGACTTTGACTATAATAGCAAAACAAGTTTTCTATGTCAACATCTTTTTTTAATTTTTTTTTTATTTTTTTTCAAGCCCTTTTGAAGGCTTTTTTTATGCACAAAATGAAGTTTATGTTCCCTTTCAAAAAACAAATAATGAAAAACTCATGATTTTGTATTTTGATAATTATAGTCACCTATATATTGATTTTTTCTCAATTACAAGGTCTTCATTTTTTAAGCACAAGACAGGATTATGCATCAAATAAAAAAATAAATCAAGTCTTTTTTTTAAAAAATTTTTTTTAATATTTTTGAAAGGTGACTGACGGGAATCGAACCCGTATCTTCAGAGCCACAATCTGAGGTAATAACCTTTATACCACAGTCACAGTGATCCTAGTTGGAATCGAACCTACATTTCCGGCTTGAAAGGCCGACGAACTAACCATTTATTCTATAGGACCAAGTATCGTGGCAGCCGCTACAGCTTGCCACTTAACTTATTTTACTTATTAACTATAACTATATCGTCCATAGTACAATTAAACATATTTGCGATTATGAGCATATTATCGATAGTAGGCATAGTGTCTCCTCTCATCCACTTAAATATAGCCTGTGGAGTTCCAAATCCACACTCAGCCTGAACATCTTTCACCTTTATATTACGAGCCTTCATCATATTTTTTATATTTGCTCCAGTTGCAGTCATATTTATAGTAACCATATTTCTTCTCCCTTCTTAAATTCCATAATCAACATAAATTAAATATCTATTCCCTCATTAAACCTATATACAGGTCTCCTTATTCAGCAAACAAAAAGGAGATACCTATTGCAGTATCTCCATAGCCAACCTATAAAAATACCGCCTATGCATCAAAGCATAAGCGGCTTATCATTCATTTAAATCTATAATTAATCCAGATTATAAACAATGATTTGATTTTACATTCCCACCTATATATCGATGCATAACAAATATACCTTGATATGATTCTGATTCATAACTAAGGACTGAATATTCGCTATGATGATAATGGTTTCTAAATGCAAATGTATTCATCGTTTCTTCCTTTCATAATTATTGTTTCATAATTATTGTTTCATAATTATTGCTTCATAATTATTGCTTTATGATCATTACTTCATGAGTATTGTTTTATAATTATTGTTGCATGAGTATTGCTTCATGATCATTACTTCATGAGTATTGTTTTATAATTATTGTTGCATAAATATCATAATCGGAATCTCATCACCCAAATATAAGTGAGATTTTCCTACTACGCCTTGATTATAACATTTAATATTTATTTGTAAAGTATACCTGAGGTATATTTTTAATATCTATCACTTATTTTTCTTTAGCCTTCTTTTCTTTATCTCATAAAGAATAATAATTCCTAAAACAGATATATCCACTATAAAAATCAAGACCATGACAGGTACACTATCCTCAGTATGTGGCATATGCCTTGCATTTTCAATAACAGGTTCTTCCTTTACATTGGAGTCTCCTGCAATTTCTTCGACCTCGGTGGATATTTCCCCCTTAGGTTGTTCTTCTGTCACTTCCTCCGGAACCTCTTTTGTTTTTTCTTTATTGGCCACTACCGGTTTATTAATTGTAACAGTTTGATTTTCATCATTTATATCTTCATGCTTGGCAATAAGTTTATCCTTATAATAAAGTCTCTCGTATACCACCATATCCCCATTAATTTTCGACCCATCAAAGTTAAAGACCACCTCAGCATAGCCACTAGAACTCTTAGGCTCCATAATCACCTCTACTCTTAGGTCCTGACCATTTATTTTAAGAGGCTCACCACTTTCCTTATCAATAACAAGACCCTCAAGCCTATACTCAAGTCCAGGAAGCAGATTGTCATATTTTACAATATCAAGCAGTACAGTATCCACCTTAGCCTGACTCACCTTTTCTCCATCTATAGACGCCTGGGTGCCTATCACAGGAACCGAAATGGTCTGATTCTTATCCTCCATATCCGAATGTTCCGCCACAAGCAATCCATAAGAGTTATATAATTCTTCAAATACTACCACTTCCATACATTCAAGATTTCTGGTATCAAATGGTATTTCCATAATGATTTCTCCACTACTTTCCTCAGGAATAAATGTAGTGCTAACACTTATAGGCTTTGATTCATCATCCACCAAGACATCTCCATCCTTATAACCTCCTCTCCTACATCCCTTTACGTGCAGGGATGCCCTTAGAGTATACTCTTTACCAGGTATAACATTATTATAAGAAACCTTATCCTCTATAAGGGTTTCAGAGTCATAAGGAAGAACCTTTACACCTGTACTTCTATCAATGGCTTCAGTCTCAATATCCACAAAAGAAACAAACTGATTTTTATCAAGTTCTTTATGCTGGCCAACCAAAATCTCTGATTTTTTATCTGAAGATATAACATTTCCATTTTCTTCATATGATTTCTTATTTTCATCCTCTGACCCAGAGTCACTATCCTCTTTCATCAAATAAACCTCTTCATAAACAACTCCGGTTTTTCCTGCCATATTTGTTAAATCATATCCTTCAAATATAACTTCAACCTCTCCCTGGCAAAAACATTCACTGTAATCAGGTGTAAAGTCCAAAACGGAACCATCCTCTAAAGCTATATCCCTTAAATCTGACCTATTATCTATATTTCCTTTATCAATGCCAGGAATTTTAAATATTGTTTCTCCAACTATTTTTCTTCCTGCAGCATCTAATAATTCCTGGCCTGTTTCAACATCAACCAATACTCCTCTTGCAACATAGGTTCGGTTTCTAAGCAGGTTTTTATAATAAATTATATCTGTAATAGCGTTTCCCTTTTTAGGCACCACTTCTTTTGATATTTCATCATATTTCCCATTTCCCTTGGCGTCAGTATTAATAGCTACAGTAGAGATTTCAGGAAAATGAATAATCTGGTCTTCATCATTAACATCTCGGTGCTGGGCAATGACTTTATCACCCCATTTTAGATTTTCAAAAATCACCAGGTCTTTTCCCTTAAAAAGTGAAGAATTAATTATAAATTCCACATCCACAAAGCCCTGACTTTGTTCAGGGGTAAATACCACCTGTGAGGTCACATATTTGACTTCTGCATCCTCTGATACCTGATTTTCCTCTTCCCTATTACCCTCAGAAACAAGACCTGCCTCCTCAAGATCATCACGAGCCCCGAGCATTCCTTCTACAGTATAAGTTTTTCCCGCTTCAAGCCCCCAATAATAAACCCTGTCTATGATTTTACTTTCCTTTGACGGATATGCCACTCTATCTTCAGAAACCGCTTCTCTTGCACTTGTATGAATCTTAACCGGCTTAACAACCTGTCCTGAATCCTCACTTGTACTTTTTTCTAAAATAGGAAATATATCCATACCATCATCTGCGTCATATTCTGGATATCTGGTTTCTACCTCCTCTTTATTCAAAAGGTCATCAAGAGAATTATAGGTTCCTAGATATAAGGTTTCAAAGACCACCAATACACTATGTTCTTCAGCTAAATTACCAGGATCAATACCCTCCAGCCTAACCTCTATACTCCCTGACTTTTCGTATCTGGAATGATCATAGGCCGCCTCTGTCGAATACGGGGTCAGGACAGAAAGACATTTTCCATCCCTTTCATAAGGTCTTATATTTCCATCCTTATCCATAACCATAAGCTGTGTATACCATGTATAATCGGTACCAGCGCGAAGATTATTAAAATAAATCGTATCCACTATAGTCTGATTATTATAATCCTCAATATCAGACCCCTTACCCGCAAGACACTTGCAAGAACCATCTGATGTACTGGTTTCAACCACGATTGCATTTGTCCTAAATGAAGGCTTGGTCATATTCCAATATTTATTATCAGATTGGACCGCTTCCCTGTCATATAGACTTATCACCTGTCCTTGATTTTCCTCTATGTCCTTCTTGGTTATAATATATGGTGGTTCAAGCTGCTTTCCAGCATTAGCTCCACAACTCACCTCTCGAACAACATAATCAGCCCAGAACAAAGCACCATAATCATCATTTATCTTATCCAGATTCCCAAACCATATACCACTGGCTGCAAGCCCACTATTTGTATCCTTAAAATGCGATGCATAGGCAGCAGCAGTAGAGGCATAGCCATTTTTATCAGTCCTTAAATTTATGACCTGTCCACTATCTCTATTGGTAATCTGGAAAACCACATCCGCCATGGCTTCACCATTTTCGTCCACCTTAATAAGGTCTATATCAGCCCTTAAAGGTTGATCCTCTTTTATTAAGGAGGTCTGATCTATCAATTCATGGTTTTGATAGCAAATTCCATTAACATCTGACACAAGTATTAGATTCCCATTTTCATCCCCATATACCATATCTTCTTTTCCTGATAGCTTGGCATAAAATTCACCTTCTTTTTTATAACCATCAGGGGCTTTTACTTCTTTAATGCTTACAAATCCAAGAGGAAATCCCACACTGCCGTCATCGTCTTTGTATAATTCATCACCCTCCACCAGGTAAGCCTCATTATTTAATTCTATCTTATATACTCCATCCTGCCCCTTCTTAGTAGAATATATCCAGCTTCTTTCAGCTTCTTTAGTTTCATCAAATTGCCCACTTATATTCTGAGGATAGAAACTCACAAGAAACTCCGCTCCCTCTAAGGCGGATTCTCCAAGAGGAATATCATTTCCCTCTTCATCCTTCTTTACTATGATAATAGAAATCGGATTAATACGAGGACTGTTTGACTCCTTTATAACATTTGTCTGATCCGGTTTAACCGTATATTGTTTCAGGCTTGTATCACATATATAATTTTTCCCACTTCCCGTCTCCTTATAATATATATTTGTAGCCTTCATCATTCCGCTGCTAAGATCTTTATCTATAAAGTCAGAAACATCAAGAGGAAGCTTTGTTTTTCCCCCAGAGTCCACCTCAATTACACCTATCTTTTTAGCAAGTCCTTTATCTGCATAAAATGTAAACTGGGTACCATTCAAATCATAATTAGGATTATTTGAAGTACAGTCTATATTGTCTGATACCTTAAGCATGCTTATATTTATATTGGTATAATCAGAAATCCTAAGGTCTATTTTATTATCCTCTTTGTCCTTAGTAGTAAATTCATAATAAGACTCATATATATTAAATTCTTTTTCACTGCCTTCATAGCTTACTAGTGGAATTATATCAGTATCAAAGCCTGCATTTTGAGCTGCCACCTTATCCTCTTTCAGATAAAGCTTTTGTCCCGGCGACATATTAAATGTAACATGATATTTAATCTGATTATCATTTGTCTTAAGGCTGCTTATCTGATACTGACCTATTGCATTTCCCTTAGTAAGTTCTGTATATGTCCCATTGGATTTACTATAAAAGGAAAATTTAACCTTAGACATATCAACTGCTTTATCTGGATTCCTGGTACCATTGTCTTTTGTTATATCCAGCCAGGCACCAAGTCTAGGATTTGAATAGGTCACAAAATCCGACACATCTTTCACTTCTGATGCTTTGCCTTCACTAACAATAAGCTTCTTAATATAATTACTCTTACTTGAGGTATCGATATAGTGATCTGAATCCGTTTCCACCTCATAACCATAAAAATATTTGAAGGTATTATTGTAGACATATTCAGTTATATCCTGAGCAATCCAGCCTTCTGAATTTGTATAAACTCCGTTCCCATTTATACTGCCAGCCTTGGCTTTATCAAAGGTTTCTGCCGTCATATCAGTATTACTACCATATACTATGAATTTAGTTCCCTTTAATACCTCATTTGTGTCCTTATCAACCTTTTTAATTCCCACATAAAAATTCTTTAATTCCTGAGTTCCCGGATTGGAAACCGCCCAATTCTTAGCAGCTTCCAGAGAGGTAAATGTAGTATGGACATTTTTCCATACCCTTCCTATATTTCCATTTACAGAGGCTCCATATTCTCCATCCGCAGCAAGCTCCTTTACACTGTAATCACCACTATAAGCCGAATCAATAGCTATCGTAGCCACTCCATCCGTTCCAGTAATAGCCTTGCCAAGGAGCTTTGTACAATCTGCATCCGAATAAAAACCAAGACTTATATTAGAAAGACTCTCTCTTGATGTTTTATCCACCTTTGCAAATGCTGCGTATGTTGGATTCCCATTAGATATAGAATTATATATTCCACGACATCCGGATACACTTGAAGAACCATTCCATATAGTAGAAAATCTATTGGCCTTAAAATCACTTTCATCAATAAGAGAAATAGTATGATATGCAAAGCCATCACTACAAGGAACACAATATGTCTTAGCTCCACCTGTAGGAAGGCTTGCCATTTCAGAGGCAGCCAGATTATAAGGGATATCATGTTTAAAAACATAGTTATGATAATCCCAATTTCCAGAATTATAGCTATCCGCAATCTCTGCATTTATTTTATTCCAGGAATATTTTGTATTATAAAAAAAGTCTTTATAATCCGAATTTTCTGTATGTATATTTTCGCCCCAATAGCCCAGCTCCTGCAAATAAAGATAATTTCCAAAGGCCGTTTTTTCCGAAGCCGATATTCCACCTTGATAGGTTGTTCCACTATTATGCAGTCTTCCATTTATATCATCATATATATAATATGCCTGTCCGGGATAGGATGAATTATGACCAGTTTTTGTATAGCCTATCCATTGATAATTCGTACCATTCCATCCCCACACGCCAAACCATATATTATCCGAACCGTGATCTGTAATTCCTTTTTTTATGAAATTAATATAATTTCCTGATTCTTTAGTATGTTTAATTTTTAAAGTAACTCTTAAATACTGAAATACTGCCGAAGTAGGATCAGTATAAGAGGCAGATTTTTGCGGTAGATAAACATAGGGATATCCCTCGCTTCCATCATTGTAATAGACCCAATAACCCTCATCATCTGTATACTGATATTTAAGCGAAACCCCATCAACAGTTACATCATTATTATGCCAGCCCGTTCCATGATAAAAAGGATTATACGCTCCATGCTTCATGCAGTAAGCCTGACCCGATACAAACCGTACATTATCATCATTATCAGGTGTAGTTATATGAACATTTACCACATCAAATGTAGCCGCTCCTATGGATCTTCCATGATCATTAAGGGTTACATCAGCAATTACATATTCATAATTATATGCGGCTCCATGAAGATAAAAATCCTGCAAGGAAGGGGTCTGCATAAGTCCCTCCTCATCAATATTTTTATCCTCTCTACTTTTTCCCTTATCATTATTTCCATATATTTTTTCAGCAGCCTCAATTTCTTCATCACTTGGTATATAGTCCTCTCCCTTATCTACAATGTTCCAGGGTTCTCCATTTTCATCCAGCTCCACATGGGGTCCATACGTTTTGGCATATATTTCATTACCAGCATCTTCTATATTCTCCCCACTCTTATCAACTTCTTCTCCTTGTTCTGAGTCCTCCTCCGATTCTTTTGATTCATCTTTTGATTCCTCTTCTACTTCTTCCCCTGTTATTTCATTCTCAGCTTTTTCTCCCTCCACCGAAGCTTCATAGGCCTTCTCTTCCACAAACTGCCTTGAAAATACACCTTCCGCATCATTTATCGATTGAAGGTCATAGACAGTAAGATAAGCCGAGAATTTTGCAGCGGCCACAGAAGTAGAATCTGCCTTAACATAATAATCGACCACAGACCCTCTATTAGATGACGCAATAATATTTCCAGCTTCATCAACCCCACCTATGGTTATAACACCCTCAATATTTCCAGGTGTATAATAAGACGCATTTCTTCCATTATTACCAGCAGAGGAAACCACAAGTATGCCCCTAGCTCTAGCCTGTTCAATTGCCTGGTTCAGAATCTGACTTTCAGCCGTGACTGTGGATGATATAGATAGGTTAATAATCGAAACATTAGCTTCTATTGCATATTGAATAGCCGCATAAACATCTGATACCCTTCCATAAGCCCCACTATCAAGTGCCTTAACAGAAAGAATATTAATATCAGGATTAACTTCAAGCATAGCCCTGGCCATATTTGTTCCATGACCATTATCATCTGCAATACTATCACCTATTACTGATACTCCACTTTTCATTCCATCAGAAAATCCGGTATCAATAAGAGCCACATATCCACTATAATCCCCCGCTTCCATATTATTTAAATTAGATATAGAATCATCCCCCGAATTAAGATTCTCCATGACCGCCTCATCCTTGCCATCCCGGTCCGATTCTTCATCCATAAAATCAGCTTCCTGATCTGCTTTAAATTGATTATTAATTTCAACAATATCCGCCCTGTTATAATAATATGTGTATGCACTTTCAGTTTCCTGAGGATCTGCATATCTGGTCAAATACACACCCTTATATTCAGATACAACCTCTGTATCACTTGTAAAAATAGATGAATCCTCAGTACCTATAATCAGCTCACAGGATAAAAAGTTCATACCACTGGTATCTATATCACAATAAAAACGATCAAAGCTTGTCAGAGTCTCTTCTTCCGAAACAGTATCATTCTCCTCTATATCCTTAGTTTTAGTGACAGATGCTTCCGATTCCCTATCTACCGTTTCAGAGTCATCTATTTCCTGAGATTTTTCTTCCGGAACCATCTCCTCTATTTTCACAGATTCATCTTCTGTCACTTCCTCAATTCCCACAGAATCTGCAGATTCTCCTTCTGTCATTTCCTCAATCCCCACAGAGTCTGCTGATTCTCCTTCTGTCATTTCCTCAATCCCCACAGAGTCTGCTGATTCTCCTTCTGTCATTTCCACCTCCCCTGCTATTTCCTCTGCATATATATTCCGGGGCAGCAAGGATATGATCATAACCATCGCCAGCATCGCTGATATTATTTTTCTCATTTTAATTCTCATTCACATCTCTCTCTTTCCATCCTTTAACAGGATTAAAGTGTAAAAAATAAAGCAGTTACGCATATCAGGCATCACCACTTTTTAGCAAGCATCATATTCTAGTCCTGCAAAACTGATTTTATCTCCCAGCGATACTTCAACTGGTT
>JAILGP010000021.1 GCA_024696635.1 Eubacterium sp.
AAAAAAATTGCGACAGATTTGCAAAAGTTGTTGACAAGTGCAATTTTAGTGCTATAATATGCGACAGTGTTGCAGATACAATATGCGACAGTGTTGCAGATACAAATGATACAAATAAAAAGTGCAGATTCTGATAAAGGAGTTCAGGTACCAAGGTTACGGGTTCTGATAAATGAATAAAAGTACCAAGGTTACGGATTCTGGTAAATGGATTCAAGTACTAAGCTGACAGGTTGTATGGAAATCAGATAATATATAAATTCCATAAATATATAAATCTGCAAATGCAAATTTGGAGGAAAAAAATGAAGAGTAAGAAGTTAATCGCAGGAATCATTACAGCGGCCCTTGCTGTAGGTAGTATTACAGGATGTGGATCATCTGACAGTGGTAATGCTGGTTCAGGCTCAGTACAGGCAGGAACTCAAGAGAAACAGGCAGATGGAGAACAGCTTAAAATAGTAACAACAATCTTCCCTGAATATGATTGGGTAAAAACAATCATGGGCGATAAAGCCGAAAATGCTGATATAACACTTCTCCTTGATAATGGTGTTGACCTTCACAGTTATTCACCATCAGTACAGGATATGGCCAAGATTAAGGAATGTGATATGTTTATATATGTTGGTGGAGAGTCAGATACTTGGGTTAATGACGTAGTAGATGCATCAGAAAATGAGGATATGGTTGTTATTAATCTTCTGGATGTTCTTGGAGATTCTGTAAAGAATGAGGAAATCGTAGAAGGAATGGAACATAATCACGAGCATGAGCATGAAGATGGTGAAGAAGACCATGATCATGACGAAGCGGAAGAGGAACATGACCACGACGAAGCATCTGAAACAGAAGCAGAAGAAGACCATGATCACGAAGAAGCAGAAGAAGCGGATCATGACCACGACGAAGCATCTGAAACAGAAGCAGACCACGATCATGAAGAAGCTGATGATGAACATGACCATGAAGATGGTGAAGAAGAACATGAACATGAGCATGAGCATGAAACTGATGAGCATGTATGGCTTTCACTCAAAAATGCCTCAGTAATTTGTGACGAGATTGAAAAATCACTTGAAACACTTGATCCAGAAAATAAAGATGTATATAAGGCAAACCTTGATGCATATAAGACAGAGCTTTCAAATCTTGATGGCGAATATAAGTCAGCAGTTGATGCAGCCCAGACAAAGGTGCTGCTCTTCGGAGACAGATTCCCATTCCGTTACATGGTTGATGATTATGGAATTGAGTATTATGCTGCATTTACAGGATGCTCAGCAGAGTCAGAGGCAAGCTTCGAAACAGTCATTTTCCTTGCTGAGAAAACGGACGAGTATGACCTTCCAGCAGTTATGACTATTGAAAAGAGTGATCAAAAGATTGCTGAGACAATAATCAATAATACAGAAAGCAAGGATCAGCAGATTCTTACACTGGATTCAATGCAGTCAACAACATCAGAGGATATTGCAAATGGAACAACATACCTTTCAGTTATGAAGTCAAACCTTGATGTACTTAAGCAGGCCCTTAAATAATTTGGAAATGTAATAAAATGAGCTATAATCTCCTTATCAGAGTTAATATTGATAAGGAGATTTTTTTGATTCCTCAGGAAGCTATGTTATATTTGCTCCTTGGAATCAGAATAGAAATTGTTAGCTGGGAGAATATATTTTATAATATAGGAAAGAATGCGTTAGAATTACATTTCCCATAAAGATGAATATGATGCTGAGGATCAGGCTAAAAAGAAGGAATATGAAGAATTTAAGGAAGAATTAGAAAAAGAGAGCGAGAAAGAGAAATCCACAGTGGACCCAATGGATCATGATATAGATACATATTATGAGGACTACCAGGATGAATTCGTAGATGAGGACGATGTCTGGGATGACTTTGAAGATGACGAAGAAGCCTGGGAGGATTATTGATTTTAATAAAAAGTTGAAATGCATTTTCTTCTTTTGGTTTATAATGTGATTGATGAGAACTTGCTGTTTCATTTAATGTATTAAAATATAGTTTCAAAATATCAAAGCATGAGGGGGATAATAATATGTTTATGCAAGTAAGAAATCGTGGTACTGGTCTTCAGCATGACCAGCTGGTTATAATAAATACCGACGCAATTTACCTTATAACTGGTCTTCCGGGTATGAATCCAGTAAGGTTATATGAAATCTGGTTGGGTGATGCTCAAAGAGATAACGGCAAGGTAATAGTTGATCAGGAAGATGCATTTAGGATATTTAACGTTATTGGAGTTGGTTTATAATGCTATTAGATATCATTTCCCGTTTACGTATTCTGACAAAACCGGAATTCATATTTATGCTGGTTACGATTGTGATTTTCTGCATAATCATAATCCTTCTGCTTCATTCCATAAGGCCCAGGACATTAAGAAAGATAATTAAGACTTCCAAAGAAATTAGCATAGATGAGTTTCTGGAGCTCAGGAATAAAAAATCCGGAGAGGGGAAGAAACTGGCCTCGGAAAAGGACGACGTTCCCGGAGTATATATAATTCATAATCACTCCAAACGTAAATACTACGTGGGCCAGGCAAACAAGATAATAAGCAGGGCCAACAGCCATTTTACCGGCAAAGGAAATGGCCGGGTTTATGCGGATTACTCCTACGGAGACCGCTTTACCATAAGATTCGTACCACTAAAAGGGAGCGGTATAAGAGACCTCAATCGCCTGGAACGTATATACATCAAACGATATAAAGCCTACAGTCTTGGCTACAACCGAACCAAGGGCAACAAAAAATAATTTACCATTGGGGTCAGACCCCTTTGGCAAAATCAATTGCGTACAATCTAATATACCAAAAGGGACAGACCCTTTTGGCAAATCGCTGACTTTGGTAAATTTTGAAGATATAAAGGGTGGAATTCCACTCTTTTTAAATTTGTGCAAAAAAGAATATCGTGCTAAGTGTAATAATATAACCGTAGAAAACAAATGTAATGTTTAAATATGGAGGTATATTATGGGAAAGAAAAGTAATAACACAATAATCATTGCAGAGAAGGTTGATTACACAAAGAATAATTACAATATTTACATGATATTTTCGGGGAAGAAGGAGTTTCTGATGTCTCATAGAGATGATCGTTTTTTATATCCTGTATTAAAGGAAGGAATTACCCTGAATGAGTTAAGGTGGAACAAGCCTGTCAAAATCTACAGTAGTCGTGGTATAAATGTAAATAAACATGTTGCAAAAGAAGTTTATGGTACATTTAATCATATCATAAAGGTTGTAGATTCATATATTAAAGAAATTGAAATGGATTATACTCCAGAAATAGAAAATGCAGAAATCTATAACTTAGGTATATAATTTACTAATGGTTATGCCCGATTTTGTAAGATCAAGCCCCGTGGAAAATATACCTTTAATGATGTATTTTGGTGTTTTTATATGATATAATTATCAGATATTTGAGGTATATAAAAGCAGCATCTTTTGTGGGATATATTTTCTTTAATATATTAAATGTAATTGAATATTATTTTCTGTTATGGCAAATGCTATATAACAAGTATAAATTCATTATAGGGAGTTTATAGGGGGATAAAATATGAATATTAATCAATTAAAGTGTCCAAATTGTGGGGCTGATCTTATACTCGATCCGAAAGACTATATGTTGAAATGTGGATACTGCAATGCTATATTTTCTGCAGAAAGAGATGGAAATGTGCAAAATGTAACGATTAACAATTATTATAATCAATATGACGGACCTCAAAGACAAGCAGCGCCAGGACCACAGCCTGTTCAATTCACAGTTGCCAATACAATTAGTCCCAAGAGTCGAACGGTGGCTTTGGTGCTTTGCATTTTCTTAGGAACCATAGGTGCACATTATTTCTATGCAGGTCGAGTAGGAATGGGAATTCTCTACATATTTACATGTGGCTTATTCGGAATAGGATGGTTTGTTGATGTAATCAGAATACTTATGGGCAGTTTCCCGGATATGAACAGCAACTTTATCACTCAGTGGTAACAAAATTTACCATTGGGGTCAGACCCTTTTGGCAAAAAAGGTTGTGTCAAATATAATTTACCATTGGGGTCAGACCCCTTTGGCAAATCGCTGGCTTTGGCAAATTAATAGATGCTTCCGATTTCAGTATATATCATACCGTGCTTTCCGCGTTCAGACTTGAAGAGGGTAATTTTGTCAACAGACATAGACTTGTTTGGGACTGACACGCCGGGAAGCCCTTTTTTGCATATGGCTCTTCTTACCACGGTAATGTGAGGAGAGAATTTCTTTTTGTCAAATGGTATCCCCTGGTCTGCCAGATTATGGCGAAGAGATTTGACCAGGCTATTCAGTTCGGGACTCTTCTCAAGTCCTACCCACCAGAGATCATTGAAATGTCCAAAGCCCTCAAGGCTAATCTTAAAAGGACTGAACTCAACATTGCTCATGGCCTCCAGCACCTGGTCAGGATCAGAGTATTCCCCGATAAATGCAATGGTCAGGTGTGTATTCTCAATGGGGGTAAAGTTCCCTGAAACCCCGGCTTTTTTCATGCTGCCCTGAACCTCGATTAGGGCATCCTTAATGTTTTCTTCTAATTCAATTGCAACAAATAGTCTCATATTTTTCACCTTGATCTTATATATCTCAGCCATGCAACTGGCCATTATCACAAGCCATGCAACTGGCCATTATCTCAGCCATGCAACTAGCCATTATCATAAGCCATGCAACTAGCTGTGTGTTTTAATTCCAAATCACTCACCAATA
>JAILGP010000043.1 GCA_024696635.1 Eubacterium sp.
TTATTATGAGTGAAATTATTCCTAAACTAGAGATAAGCATAAGGATAAGCATGATTTGCGCCATGCTGTTATCTCCGGTTTTTACAGCGTTTGGACTAGTTTTATTTGTAGTATCGTTCTTAGTTACATTTGCCTGTGGAGCTGCCTCTGTGGTTTTTTCTGCAGGAGGGGCCGTAGCGGCTGGTCCTGTAGATGCAGGAGCTTTAGTAGGAGCCTCAGTAGGAGCTTCAGTTGGTGTTTCTGTAGATTTAACATCTGTTTTATTGTTATTAGTGTTGCTTTCCTGTGTCTCTTCTTTTGGAATGGCTTCTTCAGAAAATACTGCCTGATAGGTTGCAGGTCCTGTTACAGCAACAAGCTCTTTGTCCCAGCCTGTAAATGTATATGTATAGTCAGCTGTTGCGGCTTTTGTAGCATTTTCATGGGTAGGCACTTGGCCGTAAGCTACCTTTGTTGTGTCAATTACACTTCCATCATCGTTTTTCCATGTAATATCATAAATATTTAAGGTTTGAGTATATTCAGCCTTAAATGTAGAATCACTGCTTACAGAGTCAGGGAAATCAGGTGTCCAATTAGAAAATTCATAGGTATACTGAGCGTCACTTTCTCTTTCTGGATCATCTGGTATATAGACGTCATTTATAGATGTACCATATTCGTAGGATACCTCGCTAAGTGTTGAATCATCGTAATCTACAAATGTAATTTTATATTCATTTTTCTTAGCATCGAAGGTTGCTGTGTAGGTTGCGGGACCAGTTACAGCAACAGGACTTGGATCCCAACCGGCAAATGTATATGTATATTCTGGTGTAGCGGCCTTTGTCTGATCCTCATAGGTTGGAACACTGCCATAATCCACCTGAGTAGTATCGATTACATTTCCCTCCTCATCCATCCAGGTAATAGGGAATTTCTTTGGAGTCTTCTTGTAGGATGCGGTATATGTGGCATCAGCTGTAACGGTAATTGATGTAGGATCAACAATTTTGCCATTATTATCCATCCATCCTTCAAATTCATAGGTATAATGCTCATCTTCAGCCTTGCTTGGTTCAGCATCTGAGCTTCCTGTCAGACTAGAGTAGGAAGGGGTAGTAGTTCCATAGGCGATTTTTTCATAATTTGAAACACAGTTAAAGATACTTCCATCCTCATCGGCATATCTAACAGCGAAAGTCTTCATTACTGCTTGAAGTGTAAGATAACTTCCGGCGCCATCATAACTCGATTCAATAACAATCCATTTATCAAGGCCGTCTATTCCATCTACTTTATAGGAATAGGTTGAGTCACCATAAGAATCGGTAGATATAGACATGTTATTATCATCAAAAAGTGTTAATTCCTTACCAGAACTATCTTTATATTTAATATGAAAATAATATAGGCACGTTATTTCTTCACCGGAAGAAATTAAATCTTTAGTATTATAAGAATCAAAATACTTGGCATTTATAGAAAGTGGACTTTGAAAAAATAGGCTAAATACTATAGTCAGTACAGTAAAAAGCGCTATAAATTCTTTCTTTCTTTTTTTTATGCTTTGTTCCATAAGAATATGCTCCTTCTTATATAAAATATTTCCTCATATAAATAGCATTTTTGACACTATTGTCATATTATAAACCATATTATGTAAAATGTGTTATATTTTTATCGATTTTTAAGATGCAATGCATATTATATATTGAAATGTCAATTACTATGTCTTTGTTTTCAATGTAATCTCATTTTTTGTATAAATGAAATATATAGCCTACATGGCGGATTCCATCGCGTATAGCATGAAGCTTTGAGCTGCGATTACATTTTGATCTGCGTAAGGTAACTGGAGTTTCCAAAATTTTGAGGTTATTTTGTTTTGCCTGGGCAATCATTTCCGTAGCAAATTCCATGCCTGTGGTTCTAAGGCTTAGTTTTCCTGCTGCTTCCTTACTAAGAGCCCGAAGGCCACAGTGAAAATCCTTAACATTAACCCTGTATCGCCATCGTCCAAGGGCAGATAAAAAATTTACCCCCAGTTTATGGGATAGGGGCATGGCTCCCTTTTCCATATTGCCGGTAAAACGGTTGCCGATTACCATATCGCATTTGCAATTATAAAGCAGACTGTACATGGGCCAGAGTTCATTAAAGTTGTAGGTTGTATCACAGTCGCCCATGGCAATAATGGGGAAATGGCTTGCCTTAATTCCAGCTCTCAGGGTTCGGCCATATCCAGGCTTGGATACATGAATTACTCGGGCACCGCAGGACCGCGCTATATGGCCAGAACCATCAGTAGAAGCGTTATCCACCACAAGGATTTCTCCCCTCAGGTTGTGTTCATTCATAAAAGCCTTTGCCTCATTTATGCAGAGGGGAATGGCATTTGCCTCATTTTTACAGGGCATAATAATTGTTATTCCCGGTTTATTATTTATTTCCTTCACGTCGGCTCTCCTTTCCCCAAGGCAGCCTAAGCCCCAATTCTTCTGCAATAAGCACAAGTCCTAATATGGTAGCCAGCTGGGCGCGAAATGTAAAAAAACAGTGTAAATATGAATGGTTATGCAACAGCAGAAATCTCAGGAAAGGTATAATTGAGACTAAACAGTAGATAAGAAATCTGCTTCTGTTTCCAGGCTTTTTCCCATATACGTATACAAAATATAGATAAATAATAAATATTACAAATCCTATAATAATTCCCACCTTTCCAAAATCCAAGGGCAGAAGGCAGGATATATTTCTACTTAATGCACCAATGAGGAACTGTCCAAGAGGGAGGTCAACCCATTCTTCGCCCCCCAGACGATTACTAATATTTCCGGAAATATAAGGTAATATATTTTTTCCAAGGGCTATGGAGGTAAGAAGCCATTTTGTTGCCCAGGATGCGGCATAGCCAATCAGCCATGTTATAGATAGTCTAAATGCTGTGACAAGTGATTTTTTATCCATAGCTTTCTGCTGTTTATGTCTTTCATAGGCATTTATAAATTCTACATTATCGGCCTCTAAACGAACAAAAAGCAGAAGAGGTAGAGTCAGAGTAAGGGTTTCGGTGGTTAGAAAATCAAAAAAGCTGGTAATCATACCGAAGCCTAAAAAGAGACATCCATAAATGTTTTCTTTTTTGTGGGAAACTGCCCAAATTGTAATGAGTGAAAAAATGGTCATGAGCAAAAATGTCCATGTGTATTCCAGACAAAATGGTACGTACCATGCTGAGGTAAGGATAAGTCCCAGTATGAGCCCGACTACTGGAAAATACATATGTTTTTTAACAAGAATCACGATTAAAAGCGCAAGTAATAATACCAGTAAAATGCAATTTAAAATGTAAATCCCTTTCAATGAAAGGATTAAAAGAAGAGGTCTGACTATAAGGATTGAACCGTGCCAATATCTGTAATAATTTACATTTGCAGGGGCATCCTTTGATACAGCCTCAGCAAGATTTGCATTTACATTTTCCTTTGGATTAACAAAATAGAGGGATTGCATGGTCGATAAAAATGGCTTGTCCGGATCATATTGCCATGCTATTCCTAGAAGAATTGAATCAGCATAACGGTCAAGTCTGGAGCTTTCCAGGCCTTCAAATATCTGGGGATAAACATTTCCCGAATTAAGAAATTCTGCTGATTTTTCAAAGTTTGGTCTTAGTGAATCTCGTGAAATCTTTGCAACACCACAAAGTCCTAGTGTGAAAAACATAATCAGAATTATAAAAAGACCAGCTTCCTTTAAAACTTCTATTAAAGCTTTGTTTAAAGTATTGTTAATAGCTTTGTTTGAAGTTTTATTTATAGCTTTGTTAGAAGTCTTATTTATAGCTTTGTTAGAAGTCTTTTTATTGTTGGATTTTGTTACGTTTTTTTTACCCACAGCCACTGCCATCCTTACTTCTATTATTGAGACTAAGTATGAAATATTTTATTATATATTCCCTTAAATGGCAATTCGTTTTTGGGTGTATGGATGGGGTGAAGGTGTGGCTGGGAATTGTTTTGAAGGCGTGAATGGGAATTGTTTTGAAGGTGTGGCTGGGAATTGTTTTGAAAGAGTGGAGTAATTATATTTAAATTATGTTTGACTTGGCAAACACTCTTTATCGTTGACTTAAATGCCTTCTGTAATAGATAATTAATATATAAATAGCTTTGTTTTAGGGGAATATCAAAGTAGGAATAGTCACTTGTTTAATTGCTGTTTTTTTCATATTGGGGGTGTTAATATGATCAGCTTAAATGATGCAAGAGAGGGTGTATGTTATCATATTCTTTGGATGTTTGGACAGGCTGAAGAAATAAGGGATATGATGAGATATGAAAATGATAAGATTCTGAAAGTTGTATCTAAAAATGAAGGCGGTAATGTTGTTATATCATATGACAACCGCAAATTTGCCATGTCACCAGATTTGGCTTATTTTATAAAGCTTTCAGAGGCCTAAATTAATATTTACATATTTAAAAGAACCTGAATATTTAAAAGAACCTGAATATTTAAAAGAAGGCGGTTGTAGTTGAATAACATTTACTATAGCTGAAGTTTTCTCCTTTGCAGGTTCTTTTATTTTATTGAAAATAATTATGCAGGAGAGAGATATTATATCTGAAAAAGAATAATCAAGCGAGATATTATATCTGAAAATGAAAAATCAAGCGAGATATTATATCTGAAAATGAATATGCCGGCGGGGAAGTTATATTGAAATACTTTATTTTAAAAAGTATAATTTGTATTGTATTTAATTTCATTGAAAACTGGAAAGGAGAAATATGGGTAGATTAAAGGAACTTAGAAAATATGTAAATAAGGAACTGAATAAAATAGAAGATGTGGATACTCGAACTTCTGCTATTGCTCATTTATATGGTGTGTCATTAGCTGCGACCATGATTGCAAAGAGAAGAGAGCTGGACGAAGAGCTTGCTGCTATGGCTGCTATGCTGCATGATCTTTATGCTTATAAATCTGGTTCATATGATGATCATGCTCATAAGGGAGCTGAACTTGCCAGACAGATTCTAAATGAGTTGGGCCTTACAAATGAAGAAGAAACGGATATTATATGTTCTGCCATATATCACCATGATGACAAGCTGACGGTGGATTCTCCTATGGATGAGCTTCTTAAAGATGCGGATGTGATTCATCATACTATGAATGATTCTTCTAAACCAATTAAGGAAAAAGAACAGAAAAGATATGACCAAATTATTGAGGAATTTAATTTCAGGCCGCTTCCATTTGCTGGCCTTAATCCCTTTAATAGCTGATCTTAATCGAATACATTTTCAGTTATAAAATGTGATGAGGCTGGAATGATTTTCGGTTATAAAATGTGATGAGGCTGGAATGATTTTCAGTTATAAAATGTGATGGGATTGGAATACATTTCTCTTTTTAATGAATGTTTTTTTCAATATAAAATGTGTTATAATGATGCATGTTTTAAATGCTAATTAATGAAGGGAATTAAAGTGAATAAGCGATGAAAAGAGGTTTGAAGGTATTTACCTTGGTATTTGTTTGGGTTTTGATTGTATCATTTTTTTGTGTCCTTGTGGGCCCGACAATTGAATCAAAGGCGGCTACGGATATAGAGGTCACTTCTCTGGAGGATTTTTATGACAAGCTGGCCCAGCAGATAAATGATAGGGATTTATATAAAAATTATAAAGTGCCTAATTTATCTGTGAGGGATGATATTGTAAACATGGAATTGTCGGATTTTGCAAATCATTACAATCCGGATAATCCTTTGGTCAGTGGCTGCTATTTGAATTATTATTTGGATGCAATATATTTTGAATATAATAATTCGAGCATTAAAACCAAAATCAAGTTTCCTTATAACCAGGGGGAGATGGATAAACATTTTGACAAGCTAAAGAACCTTTCAGAAAGACTTAAGGGTAAATCTGATTATGATACAGTTGTAAATGTACATGATTACCTTATAGAAAATTTTGAATATGATTACAGCACGTCCATGGTAAACCATACTGATATTGATGGTTTCCGGGATGGTGTTATGGTTTGCTCAGGATATGGACTTGCCGCATATTATTTGCTAAATACAAATGGTGTGGAAACCAGAATTATAACTGGTTATGGTGGTGAGGGCGAAGGATCTGCCAATCATTTATGGAATATGGTAAAGCTTGATGGGGAGTGGTATAACCTGGATATTACCTGGGATGATATGGGTAAGGGCGGTAAGAAATATGACTACTTTCTCAAAAGTGATAAGGATTTTCCTAGGCATATAAGGATTGGTGATTATTCTGTAAATGGAGAAAGTATCAGATCTGCGAAAAAATCCTATAAGCATCCATTTTACATTAAAAATCCAAATGATATACCTACACTATTTTTTGGTGTATTTATCGCGGGACTTGTGATTTTTGTTTATGTTAAGAAGGCTAAGAAGAAAAAAGAGGAAGAAAGCTATAAGGGTCTAGGCTATGTGGTAGATGATGTCTATGGCGATTTCGATGCCGACCAATAATTTACCAAAGGGGTCAGACCCTTTTGGCAAATTTGGGGAAATGGAGCAAATATATGTCAGATGAAAATGTAATAAAAAATGATGAATATAAAATGCCCCTTCCTGCAAGAATTGGGGAGGGGGTATTTTGCCTTGTCTATCTTATTTTTGTTATATCGATGGCATTTCTCTTTAGGGACAAGGCTCGTGAAATAATAAATGTAATAAATAATTCAGATCTTGTGGATGAAATGCTTAGACTGCAAGGACTCAGGTATAGCTTTGGATTTGGCCTTGCTGTATTGTTGGCTTTGGGCGATGCATTTCACCTTGTTCCGCGAATTATTGTCGCTTTCAAGGGAGATATGAATCGTAAATATTTCTTTCTTGGATTAGGAAATCTGATTTCGTCCATCACAATGACTCTTTATTATAATGTTTTGATCGGTGCGGGAGATTCTCTGGAATATTCTCCAAGCCAATATAATTACGGTATTGAGAAGGCCATACTGATTTTGTCCATAATCAGAATTGTTGTACTCCTGATGCCTATGAATAAATGGTATACCAAAGAGGGAGATAAAAAATGGGCCATAATCAGAAATGCAATATTCTCAGTCATTGGTATATTGACTGTTATTGGATATATAAATGTTATTTTCCATGCAGATAACTATTCAGTAGCAATGTATGTCAACATTCTAATCGCTGTCATACTTAGCTTTCTCTTTTATCTTCCTGTTGCAATCTACGGAAGGGAAAAACCCAAGCTTGGCATGCTGATGATTCCTAAAACCCTATGTTATATGTGGATGCTTCTGGTGCTATATATGTGGTAAATTTACCAGAGGATTTACTAGAGGTTCTGTGATTGGCCCAACTTGTGAGGACAGGGTTCCGAGGGAAGCTTTACATGTCAGACCCAAGGGAAATTTTGGAGGTTTTTATGATTCAGGATATTTATCCAAGTAAAATGGATATTACATATAAGAATAGAAATATACATGCTGGAGACCACCTTCTTCTTTTTGATAAGGATGGACGTGCATTTATAAAAATTTGTGATGGAGAAATTGAATATCTGTCTAGTGAGGATTTTACAGAGGACCAGTCGGTTTATCTTTTTTCCATAGATCAAAGAAATTATTTTCTTAATTTGAATTTTGAAAATGTAAATGCTTGGGTTGAAAATAATAAGGAAAAGGGTTTCAATTTTTATAGCATCAGGGAAATACGTGACAAGAGTGCCGGGGTTGAAGTGCTGGCTCTTTTTACGGCATATCATTTATGGAAATGGTATAGCGATAATAGATTCTGTGGAAAATGTGGCGCGAAAATTACATTTAGCGATAAGGAAAGAGCTCTCATTTGTCCTGAATGTGGAAATGTTATTTATCCCAGAATTAATCCAGCCGTTATTATTGGTGTAATAAATGGCGATTCAATTCTCATTACAAGGTACAAGGTGGGATATAAGCATAATGCTCTTGTTGCCGGATTCACGGAGATTGGTGAAAGTCTGGAGGAAACGGTTAGACGTGAGGTAATGGAGGAAACCGGACTTAAGGTAAAGAATATTCGTTATTATAAATCCCAGCCCTGGGGTATGGCACAGGATCTGCTTGCTGGTTTTTACTGTGAGGTGGATGGCGACACTACCATAAAAATGGATGAAAATGAACTGAAATATGCAGAGTGGGTGAAAAGGGAAGATGTAGTGCTTCAACCCAATAGTCTAAGCCTCACCAACGAAATGATGAAAAAGTTCAAAGACTCACCCTCGGGATAATTTGCCAAAGGGGTCAGACCCTTTTGGTAAATTCGGTTGTGTGCAATCTAATTTGCCAGAGGGATAGATAAAGTGGGTAAATTCTGGAAAATGTGAAAGAAAATATGAAAGAAAATGTGAAAGAAAATATGAAATTTTGTTATTTTATTGATATATTTACAATTTGTTCACATTTATTTAAAAAATTGCTCATCACTTAAAATGTTGATTGTTGTAATATATATTCAAGCCAAGAGATGATAACCCAAATCTTTCTCAAAGGTTTATAGATAATAGTGTAAAAGAAAAAGCAGCCATATGGCTGTTTTTCTTTTTGCTTTTTTGCCAAAGGGGTCAGACCCTTTTGGTAAATTCGGTTGTGTGCAATCTAATTTGCCAGAGGGATATATAAAGTGGAAAATGTGAAAGAAAATGTGAAGGAAAATATGAAATTTTGTTATTTTATTGAAATATTTACAATTTGTTCACATTTATTTAAAAAATTGCTCATCACTTAAATTGTTGATTGTTGTAGTATATATTCAAGCCAAGAGATGATAACCCAAATCTTTCTCAAAGGTTTATAGATAATAGTGTAAAAGAAAAAACAGCCATTCGGCTGTTTTTCTTTTTGTTTTTTACCAAAGCGGTCTGACCCTTTTGGTAAATCAGTCTAGTTCAATGGAATCGGATATGTAAAATAAATAATTATGTTTCTGGCAGTAAGCATCGATATCTTTTTTAACATCTTCTGACCTTGTGTATTCAAGAAGGAAGATATATGCGCCTAAGCTGGAATATTTCTCGATATAATCGGAATAATATTTTCTATCTTTATCGCTGTTTTCGCTAAATGTATCATTTTCCCAATTAATCTTTGAATAAACGGTTTCCTGGTTGATGCCGGTTATCACATCACTCCACTCGCCTTTTTTTTCGCAGTAAGCGTCCAGGAAAACATCTCCACCATTTATGGATACGAATTTACCGGTTGAAACCAGATATTTCATTATTGTCGAAACTCCATCCAGCATCTCATCATTTGGATAGTGATAATAAACATCGCAATTATCAACGAAAAATCCATCTATTCCTTTATCAAGTAATTCCTGAGCCAGGGTGTTTATGACAAAATTCTGCCATTTTTCAGAAGACGCATCTACCCATTTTTCTTCTTCCCAATTCTCGTAGTCATCCAATGTCAAGTTTTCATATTCAGAATAGTAAGATCTAAATGTTTCTATGGAGCCTATATTTATATAACTGAAAACTATATGGCCCTTATTTTTAAAGTTTTCAATTTCTTCCTTGCTAAAATATTGTCCATCGATTACCACTAGATCATAATCAGATAAGAGATCAAGGTCGCCCTCGAAGCTTAAAAATACTCCATATTTACAGTTATAATTAAGTGTCGAATAGTAGTCATTATCTGAAGCATTCTGTTCAGCGGTATTTGTATTGTCGTCAATATCTTGATTATCCTGATCAGTAATATTTGCAGTATTATCATCAATATCTGAGGATACTATATTTGACTCATCGTTTTCATTTAAATTATCATTTGAACTTTCATTTACATTTCCACATGCCGAAGCCATAAGGATTATAAATAAACTGGCAAATGCTATTTCCTTTTTTATTATTCCTATTATATTACTCAAATTTTCTGTCTTCCTGTTTTATTATTTGAAATATGCCAGATCAGCGATTGTCCGAACGAAGTGAGGATAAAGCGAAGCTTTACAGGGGTCTGATCCCAATGGTAAATTAGGCCATTTTGCTTGCCCATTCGATGGCGTCGTCAATGTGGGCTCTGAAGTTATCAGGGCCGACTTTTTCTACGAAGCCGCTTTTTTCCATGGTTTTCATTGGTTGTTCATTTACGTGTGAGAAAACCAGCTGAACGTCTGCAGCCTTACATCTATCGTAAAGCTGTTCCATGGCGTGCATAGCTGATGCATCCAGAGCAGGCACACCACGCATACGGAAAATAATGACCTTGGTGAAATCTTTAAAATGTACCCCGGCAAGTCTATCCGCATCTCCGAAGAACATAGGTCCGGATATCTCATAAATACGCACGTGCTTTGGAATCTCTTTAAGGTCGATACCGTCAGGATCCTCTTCCGGGTCGTAATATTTCCAGCCTGATACGACAGATTCATCGCTCATTCTCTTCATAAAGAGTATGCATGCCATAATCATGCCGACCTCGATAGCCATAACAAGGTCAAATACAACGGTAAGGACAAATGTAACTACAAGGACTATAATATCCGACTTTGGTGCGGTCTTGCAAAGGTGAACAAATGTTCTCCACTGACACATATTGTAAGCGACCATAAATAAGATAGCAGCTATAGTTGGCAGAGGAATAAGTGCAGCATAAGGCATAAGTATAACCAGAACTAAAATCAGAACTATGGAATGAACCATACCTGCAATAGGGGTACGACCGCCATTTTTAATATTTGCAGCTGTTCTTGCGATAGCGCCAGTTGCAGGGATACCACCGAAAAGGGCGGAGCCTACATTTCCAAGTCCCTGAGCAATAAGCTCCATGTTGGAACGGTGGTGAGAATTTATCATACCATCAGCCACAACGCAGGAAAGGAGAGACTCGATTGCAGCAAGAATAGCAATAGTTATAGCGTCAGGCGCTATGTTTTTAATAGTATTTAATGTAAAGCCTGGCATTTGGAAGGATGGCAGCTCATTACTGATTGTGTAAAGGTCGCCGATTGTATTTACATCCATCTTGAGGAACTTAACCATAAGGATACCCACGATTACAGCGATAAGGGAACCTGGAATTTTCTCGGAAATGTAAGGCCATACGATCAGGATGGCGAGACATACCAGGCCAACAATAAGAGTTTGAATATTGATTGTGGAAATGTTACTGATTATGGCCTTCACCTTTTCCATTGTTTCAATAGTTACAGTTCCCTTTGGATAAGTAAGGCCAAGGAAATCCTTTACCTGACCGATAAGAATCGTTACGGCGATGCCGGCTGTGAAACCGGTGGTTATTGTATAAGGTATGAATTTGATGAGAGATCCCAGTCTCAAAAATCCCATGACGATAAGAAGAATACCTGCCAGTACAGTTGCAAGAGCAAGGCCTTCCATACCATTTTTCGCTACAATTCCTGCTACTATGGTGGCAAATGCAGCTGTAGGGCCAGCTATCTGAACTCGGCTTCCGCCTAAAAACGAAATGATAAATCCTGCAACAATTGCAGTATAGATACCTTCCTCAGGTCCAACGCCTGAAGCCAGAGCAAGAGCTATAGAAAGGGGAAGGGCTATAATAGCAACTATAATTCCCGATATAAGGTCTGTAGCAAACTTTTTGCCGTTGTAGGTTTTCATTACGCTGAAAAGCATAGGCTTTAGCTTATCTTTTTTCATAATACTTCATACACTCCCTTAAATATTAAAAGCAAACTAATCAAATATATGGCTAAAAATAGCATTTGTAAACACTTTTTTGCCTTCTCATAATGATTCTGTGAAAGATGTAGAATTGATTTGCCAAAAGGGACAGACCCCATTGGTAAATTTGCCAAAAGGGTCAGCCCCCTTTGGTAAATTAAATTGCGTACAATCGAATTTGCCAAAAGGGTCAGACACCTTTGGTAAAAACGTATGATATGACTAATTTGTGGTTGACATGTTTAACTGACTGTGGTAATTTGTTATACGACCGATAGATAAGTAATCGGTCGCGTATCATTTGAGATGGAAATGTAATTGAGGAGGATAAAAAATGCCACCTAAGGTTATGTCAGAGAATGAAAGACAGGCTATTAAGGAAATGATGCTTAAGGAGGGACTCCTGCTTATAAAGAAGGAGGGTTTTTCCAAGATGTCGGTCAGCAAGATAACAAGTGCTGCCGGACTTGGGAGAAGTACTTTTTATAATTATTTTGAATCTAAGGAGAGGTTCGTATTAGAGCTTATAGAGTTCGAGCATGTTATATTCTGGAGGGAAGTGGATAGGCTCAAGGATAATAGCGGACGGATTTCTATTAAGAATATGAAATTTATTTTAAGACAGATAGTCTTCAATCAGGACAGTGTTTATCAATATCTGTCTACGGAAGAGGAGGCCGGAATCAGAGAGGCGGTTCCGGAAAGTCGGGAACCAGATATCGAGGAGGAGACGGCTATACTTAAGAGGCTTTTTAGTGAAGCGGAGGGCATAAAGCAGGATATTGATTACGCAGTGGTAAGCAATATGCTCAAAATTATAGCCATAAGCGTTCAGAACAAACTTTATCTCCATAAGTCTGGTTTTGAAAAAACAATAGATAATTTATATGAAATGTTATATAAGGAGGTTTTTGTCTCATGAAAGATGAGAATCTAAAGACTGAAAATATTAACAAGACCCAAGCTAACAAGACCCAAGCTAACAAGACCCAAGCTAATAAGACCCAAGCTAACAAGACCAAAGCCAACAAGAAAGGTCTTTCTCGTCTCATGGAGCTGGCGGGAAAAAAGCGTGGCAAGCTTACGGCAGCCTGCGGTCTTGCAGTTTTAGCCAGCGCAATAAGGCTTGTTCCCTATATAATGATATTTGAAGTGCTGAAGCAGCTGGTATTTTACTATACAAAGGAGGCTGAGTTTTCCCAAGAAAAGCTTACTATTTATATGGCGATATGCTTTGGCTCGGCTATTCTCTATGGTATGTCTAGTTACTTCTCATCAATAATTGCCCATAACGCGGCATTTGACATACTCTACGAATTAAGGATGGCCATGATGAAGAAAATGGGCCGTATCTCGGCAGGCTTTTATAATAGCGCAACTCAGGGTGGACTGAAGAAGCTTCTGGTGGAGGATGTGGAGCAGATTGAGACCTTTGTGGCCCATAATCTCTGCGATGTGGTGGCTGCCATAGCAACGCCTCTTTTCACATTGCTGGTCCTCTTTATTGTTAATTGGAAGCTGGCACTTGTAACATTTATTCCTATTATAATATCCATTCTGCTCTTGATGGCCGCATTAATGAAGCCAAATGGGGCAAAGCTTCAACGAGAAATGGCTGAGAGGAAGACCACAATGGAGGGAACCGTGGTGGAATATATTCACGGTATGTCGGTCATTAAAATCTTCGGCCGAACGGCTGATTCATTCAAGAGATTTAGCGGGGATCTTGGTGCATTTACAGATAAGGTAAAGGAAACGGCTTACTATAATGCTAACGGAATGGGCCTTTATTATGCATTTTTCGGTGCCCAGCTTCTCTTTCTCCTGCCTACATCCCTGATCATGTTTAAGAATTCCCCTTCCTATGTTGAGGCGGTTCCTACGGTTTTGTTTTTTCTGCTTATTGGTTCGGGTCTCAAGGAGCCTCTTGAAAATATGATGACGGTTTCGGTGGACAGCCAGAAGATAAATGCCTGCATAGAGCGAATCGATGCCCTTCTTGCTGAGGACGAAACTATTCTTAATGGTAGCGGAAAGCTACTAACTACATTTGATATTGATTTTGAAAATGTTAGCTTTTCCTATACTGGCGATAAAGATGAAGCAAGCGAAAAATCTGCTGGTGTGAAAGACAAAGCAAGTAAAAAAACTGGTTTAGGTGGAATGAAGGATAAGGCGGATGGGAAATTGCCAGCTTCAAAGGATATAGATGACGTGACATTTCATTTGCCGGCTGGTAGCTGCACTGCTCTGGTAGGACCTTCGGGAGGTGGTAAGTCTACTATTGCAAAGCTCCTTCTCCATTTTTATGAGGTGGAATCGGGAAGGATTTCCATAGGTGGTACCGACATCAGGGAGGTGACCTGGGGCCAGCTTATGTCAAAGGTGGCTTACGTATTCCAGGATTCCTACGTTTTCACAGACACAATTGAGAATAACATTCGTATGGGAAATGCCACGGCCAGCCTTCAGGATGTTAAGGCGGCGGCAGCTGCGGCAAGTATAGATGAAACGATAGAAGCTCTGCCTAATGGTTATCAGACTGTGGTTGGCAGCGAGATGGGAGGACTTTCTGGTGGAGAGAAGCAGAGAATTGCAATAGCAAGGGCCATACTGAAGGACGCACCAATTGTTGTTCTGGACGAGGCAACGGCTTATGCGGATGCGGAAAATGAAACGAAAATCCAGGAGGCTTTCAGAAATCTGTCCAGAGGAAAGACGGTAATTATGATAGCTCACAGATTAAAGAGTATTCAGAATGCGGATAAGATAATCGTTATGGAGAATGGAAGGGTTGTCGGAAGCGGAAAGCATGAGGAACTTTATGAGACCTGCCCGCTCTATAGGGAAATGGTTGATACAAATGACAGAACCCTTGGCTGGTCCATGAACAGTAGGGCGATTTTTAGTGAAGGATAGACATAGATTGACTGGTGAAGGAAAAAAATACATTCGGAGGAAATAAAAGTTGGAAGCAAGTAGAAAACTTAGCTTTAAGAAATGGCTTTCTATAATAACCTATGAGAATGAAAAAAGCTATGGAAAATTTATAGGCTGGTTATTTTTTGACAGCTTTGTAGCGTCCATTCCATATTCGGTTTTGATGATTGCAGTATATCTGATACTGGAGCCCATTGTAACAAATGGGAAAGAGGCTTTGGATAAGGAGACCTGCTGGACCATGGTTATAGTGCTGGCGGTGCATACATTAATTTATGCCCTTATTCGTCGTAAATCCTACCTTGATATATGCGTAGGACATTCAAAGGCCTCCATGGATGATAAGATTGGAGTGGCGGAGCATTTGAAGGGGCTTTCCATGGGCTACTTTGCAAGTCATGACGCGGGAGACCTGTCGACCCTTCTTTCCAGAGGCTATGAGGAAATAGAAAATACTTCCTCCATGCTGGTGGCAAATGCATCTGTCATCGGACTTCGACTTATTCTTGCAATGATTGTTCTCTTTATATTTGACTACAGGATGGCGCTTGCTGTGTTTTCGGTTATACCCCTGGCCATTCCATTTGCAGTTTTAAGCTATAAAAGGGTGGGAAGCTCGGGGGGAGCTTTGATTGAAACCCAGAGGAAAACTGCATCTGAAATAATAGAATACGTGGGTGGAATCGGAGTGCTTCAGGCCTATAACCAGGCTGGTGATAAGTTTAGTTCACTGCAAGATACATTTGCCAGACTGAGAGACGATTCCAAGAGGCAGGAGAAGGCTGGGGGACCGGTTTCCATGTTTGCCAGGGCCATTCTTTATTGCGGAATAGGAATTGTAATTGCCTATGGAACCCACCTCTTTGTTGAAGGGGAGATAAGTGCATTTTTCTTTATAATGTGCCTTCTGGCGTCCCTTCAGGTTTACGAGCCAATACTTCAGCTTTTTGTGCTTATTGTGAGCATGGCCAGGACAAATCAGTTCGTGGGTAAGCTGGCGGAGCTTAAAGGTGAGAAGCCTCTTGTGACTGAGAAGCCAATAGAGATTCCTGGTGGTAATAGAATCAGCTTCGAAAATGTTACATTTGGCTATGGCGACAATGAAGTTTTGAGGGACATTACATTTGACATTCCAGAGGGGAGCTTTACTGCTCTGGTGGGACCTTCGGGATCTGGCAAATCCACCATCACAAGGCTTATCTGCAGGTTTTGGGACGTGGAAAAGGGCACTATAAAAATCGGGGGAGTGCCGATTAAGAGGATTCCGGATGAGAAGCTTCTGGAGAAAATCAGTATGGTATTTCAGGATGTCTATCTTTTCCACGATACCATTGAGGAGAATATTAAAATGGGCCGTCAGGGGGCCAGCCACCAGGAGATAGTTGAGGTGGCTAAGAAGGCCGGATGCCATGATTTTATTATGGAAATGCCTGAGGGTTATAATACTGTGATCGGTGAAGGCGGGTCCACACTTTCCGGTGGAGAGAAGCAGAGAATTTCCATAGCCAGGGCCATATTATCGGATGCACCGATTGTACTTCTGGATGAAGCTACCGCCAGTCTGGACCCACAAAATGAGGTTCTGATTCAAAGGGCTATTGATGAGCTGACCAGAAACCGCACCGTAGTTGTTATAGCCCACAGGCTGCAATCCATAATGAATGTGGACAATATTCTGGTGTTGAAGGATGGAGGAATTGCAGAATCAGGCAGCCATAGTGAACTACTCAGTCAGAATGGGATCTACAAAAATCTCTGGGACAACCAAAGCAAAGCAGGAAACTGGACCCTGTAATTTACCAGGAAGATTTGCCAAAAGGGTCAGACCCCTTTGGTAAAATTTGATTTTTGAGTCTAGAAATGTTATAAAATCATAATGTAAAAAACTTAAGCAAAAGGATTATGGTTAAATGAGAATTATCGCTACCTGCGCCCAGTGTCTCTTTGATAAGCAGAGGTATCTTAGTAAGGATGAAAATTATTTAAAAGAAATTAAGGAAATTATTGAAAATCGGAAAGAAAGCGACACAGCACCGTATCTGGTTTATCTTTTCGGAAAAGTCTATGAAAAGCATTTTGGGAAAAGGGCTTCATACGCGGACATCAAGAAGAAATACAACAATCTTGTTCTTTCTATGGAGAAGGATATAAGGAAGCTGGTGGAGGAGTCGGACCATCCCCTGGAGGCGGCACTGCTTTATGCAAGGGTTGGAAATTATATAGACTTCGGCGCCATGAATATGGTTGATGACAAAACATTTCTATCCTTATTTTTTGATATTAAGGTACATGATAGGGAGAGAAATGCTATCGATTCATTTTTCAGACAGGTGGCTGAGGCTGACAAGTTCCTGCTTATTACAGATAACTGTGGGGAGATAGTGCTGGATAAAATATTTGTTGATCAGCTTAAAAAATCCTACCCTGATCTTAAAATTTCTGTACTTGTCCGTGGTGAGGAGGTTCTTAATGATGCCACGATGGAGGATGCTGAGTACGTGGGAATAGATAAATATGCTGAAATAATTACAAATGGCAGCTCCGTAGCCGGAACAATCTATGAAATGTTACCGGATAAGGCCAGGATAGCCATGGACACAGCGGATGTGATTCTTGCCAAGGGCCAGGGAAATTATGAGTCCCTTTGCGGGCAGGGAAGACATATATTTTATTCATTTCTTTGCAAATGCGATTTATTCACAAATAGATTCAGCGTTCCAAAACTTACCGGAATGTTTGTGGAAGAAAACTAAGAGAAATATTTAAATATTATTGAAGTAACAGGCAGCAAGATGCATTGAGAAAATCAGGAAATAATAGTTATAGAAACAAAGAGCATTAATATATACTGATAAAACCAGGCAGCAATATTTATAGAAGAAAACCGACCGAATCAGGTCGGTTTTTTTATGCCCTAAAAAGAAAAATGTAATTTAGCCTAAGGGTTTATTGGATTAAAAAAAATTCGAGCTATAGTATACGAGTAGACATTTAAGGTAAGGGATTCTTATAAGAAGCTTGAAAGGGGGAAATCTTATAAAAACTTTATACAATCTGATAACTGAGTTAAATGAATCGGATATTTATAATGAAATAGCTAATCAGATATATTTTGATACTAACCCTATTTATAATTCTCAAAGTACTCTTAAATATGTGCAGGAAAAAAACAATAATAAAAAAATTAATAATCAAAATAATAATCAAAATAATAATCAAAATAATAATCAAAAAGTAAATATCCGTAATTCATCCCGTGGTTGTGAAATGATTTATGGAATGAAAAGAAGAAAGTTTCTTAGGCAATTTTACAGAGTAATGGCGATTTATTATTGTTTATGTGAATATAGCTCCGGTATATCACCTAATAATCCTAATATTAATGTATTAGTCTTTAGAGATTATATTTCATATAGATTTTATAAGGGCAATAAAAATAACATTTTGTACAGTACTGATATTTTGTATCCATACCTTGTTAATTTAGAATACTTATACCGCTATAATAGCCATTTACCTTTAGAAGATTGGACAAGTCCTTGTTATAGAATTGATGATTGGTATTTAAAATTTAAAAATCTTAAATATTTAGCGGTACCAGACCTTATGGTCAAGAAATATGGAGGAGAGAAAATTATAGCCTCATTTTTGGTTAATACCCGCTATTTATTTGATTCGGTCATTGAAGAATATTTTAGTGGAAGTGATCGATGCTACGTGGAAGTGCCATGGGGACTATCTGGATATTACATGAAAAAATACGACGAGTTAGTAAATACCTTGACACTTGAAGATTGTGGGTTTAAGAAGCATTTTTACTCAAATATGGAATTTGAAAATGTCATTAACGAAGACATAATTAAGGAAATATTACATCATAATGTAATGAGAAAGGTGGTGCGTGAATATGGAAAAATGTAATCTTTTTCTTTTGGGAGATAGAGAATATACATTTTATGATTATTTCAGTAACATAGAAATGTGTTTTAAAAATCTTAGCAATATAAAGAATGATATGAGTATCTTGGAACAACCTATGATAATGCTTGCAATTGCATCGGCCATTGTGGGTGGAAAACCAATTCCGTCATATAAAAAGTATGCAGAAATGATAAAATTCACCAAATATTTCAAGGACTTCAGCTGGATGGAATGTCTGCCGGAGATATTAGATGGTTCCTATGTAAGCACTGGACTCAAACTTCTGCAAAATAAGCCTATGACAAAAGAAGATTTTAAAATATATGAAATGCTTGTAAATCACTATTTTATGAAGGATATTAAAAATCTGGATTTAGATAAACGTAATAGTCTTATGAAGGAATATTATATAGAAAAATATAGTATCAAGACATATTTTAAAGAGGAAGAAAAATCAGAAAAAGAAAATCCAGAAAATAAGAAATCAGAAAAAGAAAATCCGGGAAATAAAAATACAGAAAATAAAAATCCAGAAAATAAAAATACAGGAAATAGAAATCCAGAAAATACAGGAAATAGAAATTCCCAAAGGAGAAATTTTGAGAAAGGGAATAAAGGAAAAAGAAAATCAGGAAAAAAATCTGGACAGATAGATAGGAGTAATATACAGCAGGATAAAAACAGCCAGAATAAAAATAATCAGGCTAATAATAATCAGAATAAAAATAATCAGAATAAAAATAATCAGAATATAACAGAGAAATCAGGCCCCAAAGAACATAAACCAGACTTAAAAGAAATGGACTTAGAGGAAATGGAATTAAAAGGTTGGGGGTTTGGGGACTCTGATTTTGAAGAACTTGATATTGACGAATCTATCCTTGATGATGAGGCGTGGGATAAATCTCGTAGAAGTAGAAATATGAATAAGTTAGATACAAACAAATCACAGGATAAGAATGGGGTTAAAGATTTGGGGCAGGATCTAACCCAAAAGGATAGGGAGGAAATATTATCTTCACCCAGCAAGCTCTCCACCTATCTCAAGAAATTTGTTGTGGGTCAGGATGAGGCAGTAGATGTATTTGCAAATGTAGCATTTCAATATAAAAAGTATGAGGATGCAAATAAGAGACCGCCTAAACATTATAATGTCTTAATCATAGGTGCGTCAGGGTCAGGTAAAACAACCCTTATGAATGCATTTGACACCCTATCATATGTGCATATGGTTGACTGTACTGGTGTAACAGAGTCCGGGTTTAAGGGAAAGGAAGCCAAGGATTTAATAACAGATAGTAAATATGGTAATACCGTTTTCTATGATGAGTTCGATAAAATTCTCACACCATCCTTTGATAGTGCTGGTAAGGATACTCATAAAGAGGTACAGAGCTGTTTCTATAAAATGATGGAGGAACAGTATGCCTTTAATATATTTGCCGGTGCATTTGAAGGTATAAATGAAATAGTCGAGAAAAGGCTTAAGTCAAAGCATTCACATTTTGGATTCACCACTGATGAAGTAGATTCAATTGGTGAGATAGGAGCTCTAGATGTGACAGAAGAGGACCTGATTGAATATGGAGCGACCAGAGAGTTTACTGGAAGAATAGACGTAATAATTAAAATGAAAAGTCTTAAAGAAGAGGATTTCATCAGGATTCTTAGGGATAGCGAATACAGCCCTATAAAATCAGAAATAGCTGTAGCCAAGGACTGTTACGGAATCGAGCTGGAGCTTGCGGATTCCTTCTATAATGAGCTGGCTGCAAAGGCTTCATCCCAGGAGATTGGAGCAAGAGCCCTCAAACAACATATTAACAAAGCCATAGATCCACTTCTTGCAAACGGCATGGAAATGAGATGCGACAAAATCAGGGTATATTCCCTTGAAGGAAAAGTCGATTACATACTAACAAGCAAAGAAAAGTAAAATTTACCAAAGGGGTCAGCCCCTTTGGTAAATATTTTTGCATTATTACGGGTTAAATGATATTATTTATTGTTAGAATAAGCTAATTGAATATATTTCCTATTTACGGATTTGGGCACCAACTAAGCTTCCGGCTAAGGGAAATATAGCTAATGTGATTATATTTGAATAAATGACATTTGTTTTTTATTAAGTGCTAAAAGGAAGGTTGGGAAATGGGATTATTTAATGATTTTATCAATCAGACAAGGAAACCAGAAGGATTTCTTGGAAAGCTGATGGTAAGTGGAATGAACGGCGGACATGCAAAGCTTGCGGACTGGGGAATATCACATATTGAGGACAGGATATATCCGGATCAAATATTGGAGGTAGGCTGTGGTGGCGGAAGAAATGCAGGAGAACTTCTGAAAAAGTTCCCGGCTTCACATGTTACTGCCATTGATTACTCGGAGGTTTCTGTAGGCAAGGCTAAGGTTTACAACCAAAAGATGATAGATGCGGGAAGATGCAGAGTGGAACAGGGAGATGTGTCACAGCTTAAGCTTGAAAAAGAAAAATTTGACCTGGCGACTGCATTTGAAACCATATATTTCTGGCCAGGACTTGAAAACTGCTTTTCCGAGGTTGCTAAGGTACTTAAGCCGGGCGGTGTATTTATGATTGTAAATGAATCTGATGGAAACGACCAAACAAGCCTTAATTTTGAAAAGAAAATTGACGGTATGAAATGCTATACCATTGAAGAAATAGAGGTGGCATTGAAAAAGGCAGGGTTTAGAAAAACCAAGTCCTACCATAAAGCCAATAAACCATGGATTACCGTATTGGCAAAAAAATAATTTACCAAAAGGGACAGACCCCATTGGCAAATTTACCAAAAGGGACAGACCCCATTGGCAAAAATGGAAGGAAATTTTGTGGACAAATTACAGCATGAAATAGTAACAGAATATATGAAGAGGCTTAAGGAAATAGCTAAAAATAAGACTGATTTTAATATAGTCTCTCAGCATACTGATAGCGAGATCTCTTATTATAATTGGGATCTGTCCTTTAAAGAGGATATAAATGCAGTGAAAGAGGATAATCTGGGCAATGATGAGGTTCAGATTATATTTAATCTCAATCAGGATATTGAGTGGTCGGTTTATTTTAATTCCACGAATAATAAGCAGATAGTGTCTATGAATAAGGGGGAGGTTTGCATTTATAGAAATGATAATAATGCGACTTCTATGCAATATAAGGGCGGGATAAATTTCAAGTTTAAAAGCTTACAGATGCCTACCCAGAGATTCAAGGACCTTATAGATAGATATTTTTCGCCTGAGGATGCAAATAAGATTGGGGATATGTTAAGTAAGTCCGTCAGGAAAACCATTATTAGTCCGGAAATGTTAAAGATCTTGCAGGAAATCGACAGCGCAGACCGTTATAAGGAATTCAAGGGTGTATTTCTTGAAGGCAAAATGATAGAGCTTACGGCTCTGGTTCTTTATGGGGTTATTTATGAAAATGAAGCCGGGCAAAAGAGAATATGTTCTGACAACGAGGATTTTGAAAAGATAGAAAATCTTCGTGAAAGAATTCAGCTTAGTCCTGGGGATACATATAATTCGGAGGAACTTGCTATAGAATTATCTATGAGTGTAAGTAAGCTGAACAGGCTTTTTAGAAATATGTATGGTACATCCATTCATGCATATATTCAGGAGCAGAGGCTTGAATATGCAGCACTACTTATGTCAGAGGAGGGCTGTACGGTTACAGATGCAGCCATGAAAGCTGGCTATAATAATCTCAGCTATTTTACAAGGAGTTTTGTGAAACGTTATGGAGTAACCCCTAAGAAGTGGCGGGGTTAAAAAGTAAATGTAATCTCAGACCATTTAAGCGAAAAGTGTTAAAAAATGCGTCATAATTGATAGACAAGAAATAATTTATATAATAGAATGCGTATGGTTAGAAATATCTAACCATACGTTTTTTATTTATAAATATATAGAAAGGAAAGAACAAATGTTTAAACGTGTCGCACCTTATATAGGTAAATATAAGAAGTACACCGTAATTGCTGCAGTGCTCATGTGCCTGGGTATAATTGCAAATGTACTTCCATATTTCTTCTTGTATCAGATGCTGGGTCCCCTTACCAGAGGAGAGGAGCTTGACATGAATTTCATGCTTGTCAGGGTCATTGCAGTAGTTATATGTGAAATATTATACGCGGTTCTTTATTCAGAAGGACTGGTATTCTCCCATATCAGTGCATATAACACATTGAAAAATCTCAGAGTTTCTCTTCAGGGAAAGCTGGAGAAGCAGCCTCTGGGAAATATAAAAGATATAGGTACAGGTAGATTAAAGAAGGTATTTATAGATGATATAGATCAGATAGAGCTTCTGCTGGCTCATGCCATACCGGAGGGAATTGCAAATATATTTATCCCTGCACTTCTGGTTGTAATAATATTTGTGGTTGATTGGAGGCTGGGACTCCTTTCTCTGGTTCCTATTATTGTAGGTTTATTCGCCATGAGCATGATGATGAAGGCAGGCTTTGCCAAAATGAATGATTATTATGCATCAGCAACTAAGATGAACAATACCATTATTGAGTATATAAATGGTATGGAAGTAGTAAAGGTTTTTAATAAGGACAATGAATCCTATAAAAATTTCGGAGAAAGAGTAAGAAGCTACCGCGATTTCACCATTGACTGGTTTAAGGTATGCTGGCCATGGATGGCAACCTATACAAGTATATTTCCATGTCTTACCCTGCTCATACTGCCAGTAGGTTCACTTATGGTACTAAACGGGGTTATTACTTTAGACAGACTTTTATTGGTTATCTGTATGTCCTTTGCAGTAGGACCGTCATTTTTGAAGGCCCTCAACTTTGCAGGTAAATTTCCTCAGCTTAACTTTAAAATCGAAGAGCTGGAGAAGCTTATGGATCATCCCCCTCTTAAGTCAAATGATATGCCACTGAACATTAAATCAAGAAAT
The DNA here is from genome assembly GCA_024696635.1 of Eubacterium sp. GTDB lineage: Bacteria > Bacillota > Clostridia > Lachnospirales > Lachnospiraceae > Eubacterium_Q. The sequence continues at coordinate 23,512 of JAILGP010000043.1, forward strand.
ATTGAATTTGATAATGTACATTTCTCTTATCAGGATAAAGAGGTTCTTCATGGAGTAAATCTTAAGCTTGAGCAGGGAAGGACCACAGCCCTTGTGGGTGAGTCAGGAAGTGGTAAATCGACACTGGCTAAGCTTCTGGTACATTACTATGACCTGGACGATGGGGCAATCAAAATCGGTGGTCAGGATATTACAGATATGTCCTTGGAAAATCTTAATGACCAGGTGGCCTATGTGGCTCAGGAGCAGTTCCTCTTTAATACCAGCCTTTACGAAAATATCCTTATAGGTAAGCCAAATGCCACAAGGGATGAGGTCATGAGGGCGGCGGAAAGAGCCCAGTGTATGGAATTTATAAACCGACTTCCTGATGGTATAGAAACCCAGGCTGGCGATGGTGGAAAGCAGCTTTCTGGTGGGGAGAGACAGAGAATAGCCCTGGCCAGAGCTATACTGAAAAATGCACCGATTATTGTTCTTGACGAGGCGACTGCATTTATGGATCCGGAAAATGAAGAGAAGATGAATGCGGCTCTTGATGAGATAGTTAAGGACAAAACAGTTCTGGTTATTGCTCATAGACTTTCAACGATTAAAAATGCAGACAAAATATGCGTAATGAAGGAAGGAAAATGTATAGCATCAGATACTCATGAAGGACTGCTGGAAAGCTCTCAGGAATATAAGAAGCTGTGGGATGCGTCTGTTGGCGCAAGCACATGGAGGATAGAATCATGATAAAAACAATGCATAGGTTAATAAATAAAACTGGTCGTTATAAGACCAGAATTCGCGCATCCTATATAACTGCATTTTTAAAAGGAATCATGATGAAGATTCCTATGATACTTTGTTTTCTGACTATAAGCTTTTTTATGCAGGGAACTATGGATAAGCAAAAATGTCTTCTTCTGGGAATAGTCATGGTGGCAAGCGTAATTCTTGAAGCTATATTTGAGCATTTGTCAAATGTACTTCAATCCACTGCTGGTTATATGGTATTTGCAGATATGAGAATGGAACTTGGAGACCATCTGAGAAAGCTTCCTATGGGTTACTTTACAGAGGGTAATCTTGGGAAAATAAGCTCAGTTCTTTCAACAGATATGGTCTTTATTGAAGAAAATTGTATGGCTGTACTGGCGGAGCTCGTTACATTTATGATTTCCCAGGGACTCATGGTTATAATGATGTTTGTGATGGACTGGCGTGTGGGACTTCTTTCTCTTTTGTTTACCGGAATTTTTGTGATAATAGGTAAACTTATGATGAAAAATACTATGGACCACTCTGCGAAGAAGCAGGAATACAGTGAACATCTTACCGATGCAGTACTGGATTTTACAGAGGGAATTGGGATCATCAAAGCCTATAATATGCTTGGGGAAAAGTCCAAATCCCTTACAGATAATTTTGCCAAATCCTGTGATGAAAGCATTGCATTTGAAAAGGATTATACCCCATGGTCCATGAGCATGAACCTGGTTTATGGAATTGGAACTGCAGCTGAAATAGCGCTTTCTGCTTATCTTTATAAGGCGGGGGTAATCAGTAACATTTACCTCATGGGTATAATCATATTCCTTTTTGATATATTTATCTCTATTAAGGCTTACTATGGACAGATGGCAAGGCTTACTGTTACCTCAGCCTGCCTGGACCGCATCGAGGAGGTCTTTAATGAGAAGGAGCTTGAGAATAAGGGAAGTAAGGTCTTGCCTGTGAGTGGCGCAGGAATTGGCGCAGCTGCAGAGATTGAATATGAAAATGTAACATTTGCCTATACGGATAAGGATGTTCTAAAGAATATATCCTTCAAAGTAAATCCGGGGGAAATGATTGCATTAGTTGGCCCATCCGGTGGCGGTAAGTCCACAATTGCGAATCTTCTGGCAAGATTTTGGGATGTGAAGAGTGGAAGCATCAAGGTTCGTGGAATTGATATAAGAGATCTACAAATGGGAAGCCTCATGGATAATATCAGTATGGTATTCCAGAGGGTATATCTTTTCCAGGACACTGTCTATAACAACATAGCAATCGGAAGACCAGACGCCACAAAAGAGGAAGTTGAAAATGCCGCTAAAAAGGCAAGATGCTACGACTTCATCATGAATCTTCCTGATGGTTTCGATACCGTAATCGGAGAAGGTGGAGCTTCACTTTCTGGAGGCGAAATGCAGAGGCTCTCCATAGCAAGATGTATCCTCAAGGATGCACCGATTGTAATACTTGATGAAGCAACAGCCAGCGTAGATGCAGATAACGAAAGAGCAATCCAGGAAGCTATATCAGAACTCTGTAAGAACAAGACCCTTCTGGTAATAGCCCACAGATTAAAGACCATCAAAAATGCTGACAAAATACTTGTCATATCAGACGGCCAGATCGTCGAAAGCGGATCAGACAAAGAACTAATGGAAGGTAAAGGCAAATACGCCCACCTTGTAGAACTACAAAGCGCATAATTTATCCCAAACAGCGATTTACCAAAAGGGACCCCTTTGGCAAAAAATCTCGTAGACATGATAGTTTACGGGATTTTTTTGTGAAATGTAAAATAAAACCACCAAAATATAAATCAAACCGCCACCAAAATGCAAAATGAATTTGAATAAAGGATATGAATAGTGCATAATCAGATTGGAGACAATAAAGCAACATAATGAATCAAGTAAGCTTGTTGAAGGTTTACAATGATAATCATAGAATTAAGAATTTGATTGAGAAATATGAAAATGGCGACATAAAAAATCCAGAATCTAAACAAATAATAGAAACATTAAACTACATGTTAGATAAAGGCATAAAACTAGAACAAGAAGCACTGAATTAATTTACCAAAAGGGTCAGACCCCTTTGGAAAAAACCCCTTTGGCAAAAATGTAATGGGATGGTGATGATATGAAGGTACTTTGTTTTGGGTCACTTAATATTGATTATGTATATAGCATGGATCATATTGTGCAACCTGGAGAAACGGAAAATAGCAGCAATAGATCCATAAATCCTGGCGGCAAGGGCCTCAACCAGTCAATTGCACTGGCAAGAGCCGGGCTCACCGTCTGGCTGGCTGGCATGGTGGGAGCGGAAGGAAAAGATTTAATAGACAAATGCAATCAAAATGGAGTAAATGCTGATTTAGTGCGGGTAACAGATGGTCCCTCGGGTCATACTATTATTCAGGTGGATAAGGATGGTAATAACTCCATAATCCTTTATGGCGGCGCCAATCAGTGCATGACCTCTGATTATATAGACCAGGTGCTGAAGGCCTTTGATAGTGGGGACATGCTTATTCTGCAAAATGAAATAAATAAGCTTGATGAGATAATAGATAAGGCTTACACCAGGGGCATGACAATCGTGCTCAATCCTTCGCCCTATAATCAGGCTCTGGATAAATGCGATTTAACAAAGATTTCCTATTTCTTTATAAATGAAATAGAAGGTTATCAGATGACTTGCTGCAAGGAACCTGATCAGATTCTGAAGACAATTCATAGCAAGTATCCTCTGGCAAATGTAATTTTAACCCTTGGGGAAGATGGGGCCATGTATTATGACGGTCAGACCATTTATCGCCAGGAGGCATATAAGGTTAAGGCTGTTGATACTACTGCGGCGGGCGATACATTTACAGGCTACTTTGTTTCTTCATTGGTAAATGCAATGGCCCCCCAAGAGGGTCTTGTTCTGGCAGCTAAAGCCTCGGCCATTGCTGTCACAAAACCAGGAGCCCTTGATTCAATTCCAGTATTAGAAGAGGTTATAAAAATATGAAGGCCCATTACCACCTTCCAGGTTTATTTGAATTTTATGATTTATATAAAGCATTTCTCCCTATATTTAGGGACCATAGGGAATACTTTTATGACTGGTGCGATATAGGTTCTATTTACGGTGCGCCGGCGGACTGTATCTGGGGCGGAGGCCGGGTTGGTTTCGGTGACGAGACGGCCCCAAAGGTTGCGGTCCTCATGAATGAATTTAATTTATCCTCGCGCATTACATTTAGCAATTCCCTGCTTACAGAGGAACATCTTTCTGACCCCAAATGTAATCACCTGTGTATCCTATTTGAGAAAAATGGAAATGTACCAAATGGCATAATCATCTGTTCGGACATTCTGATGGATTATATAAGGAAGAAATATCCGGGATTTTATTTTGTTTCATCCACAACAAAGGTTTTGAGAAAGTTTGAGGAGTTTGAGCAGGAGCTAAGTAGGGAAGAATTCAGATGTGTGGTTCCCGATTTCAGGCTTAATAAGAAAATTGATAGGCTGGGGACCCTGCCAGAAGGTCAGAAGAAAAAGGTGGAATTTTTGTGCAATGAATGCTGTTGGTTTGAATGCTATGATAGAAAAAAATGCTACGAAAATGTAAGCGCTAAAAGTCTTGGCCTGGACATTGAAGACCATATCTGCGTCTCCCCCACGGCTGAAAGAGGATACCGATTCTCCGAGGCAATGAAAAATCCCGGCTTTATCGGAATAGACGACATACAGAATACATATATGCCCATGGGCTTTACAGAATTTAAAATTGAAGGCCGAAGCCTTGGCAGCGCCGTCATACTGGAAATGCTGCTATACTACATGACAAAACCAGAATACCAGCTTCGCGTAAGAGAAGAGATATACCTTGACTCCATGCTGGACCTCTTCTAATTTACCAAAAGGGTCAGACCCCTTTGGCAAATTTTGTTGACAAATGAAAAGAAATGTAGTTATATTAACAAACAGTGAGGAAAGCACGAATCCTCAGAGTGAAAACTCAGTAACTTATTAACCCCAGAAAAGGAAGGAGGACAATATGCGAAATAATAATATATTTAACAATTTAATATGTAGTATTGAGGCAGTGGTTGTCCTTGGTATATCTGAGAGTTAATGAATCTTTGATCATTTCATTTGACTGATATTCGGCTGATATTTGACTGATATTCGGCTGATATTTGGCTGGTCTAACAATTTAATCAAAGAAAATTCTATTAATTTGAATTCCATTATAAAACTTAACAGATAAGGATAACTATGACCTCTGGAGTGGCAAATGCTGCTTCAGAGTTTTTTTCTTGCGTGGGAAACCAGGAGTCAGTTAGTCTTGGCACCAGACACAAACAATTTTAGTAGTGTGCATAAACATTTGGCTCTATGTAGTATCAGCACCAGGTACAAGCATTCATAGTTTCGCAGTCTAGTTGCCGGTAATCCTCAGACACCCAAGTCCCACATACTACATTAAATAAATAACATTTAAAAATATGAACATCACAAATGCCAATAATAATGAATTACCAAGCCCCATAACAAGTGAAGCTCTGGTACTCTGGCTAAAGTATATAGAGCAAAGTAGAAAGGAAAAAAAATGCGAGATAGATTAGAACCCTGCATCTATTACATTTGCAAGGATGCGGATTGCAAAAAAGGATTTGTAAAAGTAGACATGAAGAAATGCAAAAATTGTCCCAAATATCAACCTAGAAAGTCCAAGAAAAACATGGATTCTATCAGGGAGAAAAAGCAGAAGGACAAGGACAGACATGATAATTGGAAAGAAGGTAGTTAATTTATGATAACAATATACGGAAAATATACAAATGCTACTGTCTACACGGTAGCAAACGAATTATATGCATTGGACGAATATGCAAGAAAACAGCTGCAAATGATATGCAACCATCCAAGTGCCCGGAACAGCAAAATCAGGGTAATGCCAGATGTGCATCCGGGAAAGGTTGGAACCATTGGTCTTACCATGACGGTGGGGGATTCCATCCTTCCCAGCCTGGTTGGCGTTGACATCGGGTGCGGCATGACCATAGCAAGTCTAAAAATAAAAGGTGGACTTCATTTTGATCAGCTGGATACAGTGATAAGGGAAAATGTACCAGTCGGCCCCCGCATCCGAAGTAAGGAGCATAAATTCGCCGACCGGATCGACCTGTCAAGGTTGAGATGCTGCAAAAACATCAATGCAAGTAAGGCGGTTCGGAGCATAGGAAGCCTTGGTGGAGGAAATCATTTCATTGAACTTGATAAGGATGAAGATGGAAATGTATATCTTGTGATACATTCCGGAAGCAGGCATTTGGGGATGGAGGTGGCAGAACATTATCTCCATGCAGGCCAGAAGGAAAGCCAAATGAAAAAGCAGGGCCACGCATCCTATGAAATGACATGTCTTAGCGGGGAATTAATGGATGACTATCTATATGATATAAAGATTATTCAGGACTTCGCCAGGCTCAATAGGGAAGCTATGATTGAATCCATCGTAAAAGGAATGAAATGGAAGGTGGAAAATACATTTACCTGCATTCATAATTATGTGGATTTTTCATTTTGTGATGAAAAAAATAGTTCGCTTACAAATGATAATTCTCAGGCAGAAACAGGACCAATCTTAAGAAAGGGTGCCATTAGCGCAAAGGAAGGGGAGAAAGTAATCATCCCTATAAATATGCGGGACGGTATCATACTTGGAACAGGACTTGGCAATCCGGACTGGAATTATTCCGCTCCACATGGGGCCGGCAGGATATATAAGCGTTCCGAAGTGTCTGAGCACTATACTTTATCAGAATTTAAAAAAGCCATGAAGGACATACACTCAATTTGTATTAATAAGGATACCCTGGATGAAAGCCCATTTGCCTATAGAGGGATAGATGATATTGCGGCTGCCATAGGTGACACGGTTAGTATTGATAAAATCATAAAACCAATTTACAACTATAAAGCCGGCGGCCAGAACTGATTTCCCAAAATTTACCAAAAGGGTCAGACCCCTTTGGCAAATTATTGTGTATTTTATGTTGCCATTATTGTTGTAAAAAGGTATCCATGATATACTAGATTATCTTCATGATGGTTTTGTATTAGGGAGGTTTTTAATCATGAAAAATGTTATTTATAAGAGAAAAAACAAGAAAAAGAATAAAGGAAAATTAAGCAAAATCACATGCCTTATAATGATTTGTACTTTTGCATTATTTGCCTTTTCAGCCTGCTCGGATGATAATCCTGGAGCTACTTCAGATTCTGGTGATATAGTAAATGTAGAAGAAAATGTAGAAGCAGACGAAGATGCAGAAACAGCTGACAAAACAGAAACAACAGACGATGCAGCCCAAACAGACGATGCAGCCCAAACAGACAATGCAGACACATCTGACAGGGCAAATGCAGATCTTAAGACAGGTGATATAAAGATTCTCGAGGTTGGTGACATGGCCCCCGATTTTACTGTTGAACTTGTTAGCGGGGATAGTATCAAGCTGTCTGATTATGATGACAAAATAGTTCTTCTTAATTTCTGGGCTACCTGGTGCGGACCTTGTGTAAATGAGATGCCAGCTTTTGAAATGCTAAAAAATGACGGAAATTCTAACCTTGAGATTATCTGCGTTAACTGTATGGATGACAAAAAAACGGTCAATTCCTTTGTGGAGGAAAATGGATATACGTTTAATATTGGCTATGATGTTGACGGAGCCATTGAGTCCTATTATCCAACAGACGGAATTCCATATACCCTTGTAATCAATAAAGGAAAGGTTAATAAGATTTTTCTTGGGGCTTACGACGCTGAGACCCAATATAAGGAATATAAAAATGCAATAGATGCCTGCGAATAAACAACAGTAAACTAGAAATAAAAAAGCAGCCTGTGAATAAACGGCAGTAAACTAGAAATAAAAAATGCAGCTTTTGGATAAATTACACGATAGTTAGTATAATAGAAGCATAAAACAGTAGTATAAACATGCCTTAAATAAAAGCATATAATTATAAATAAAATGGTAAATGCAATGGATAAGAAAATCAATTCAGGAAAGACAAAATCAAATAATAATCCAAATATAATAATTGGCCGGGCTATAATATTCCTACTGGGAGCAGGACTTCTTATTGTGGGTCTTGTTGATGGCGGTTTCAGGGATGTTATGGCCAAGGCAATCAGGATATGTTATGAATGTATCGGCATAGGTTGAACAAATCATACATATACATCCATATAAATAAATACACATATACATCCATATAAATAAATACACATATACATAAATAATCTAACTAATAACATTTCAGAAATAATATAAGAAAATTCAAAATATGAAAATTAGTAAAAGAAGATACACACAGCTTATAGCGGCGGTGCTTTACAATTGCAATATAAAAGGATTCATGACAGGTAGTATATATAAGGGTCCTCTTAAGGGAATCTGTTCCCCGGGGCTTAATTGTTATTCCTGTCCGGGAGCTGTGACTGCCTGTCCATTGGGAAGTCTTCAGACCGTCCTTCTCTCATCAAAATACAAAGTTCCCTATTATATACTTGGAACCATTATTTTGATGGGTCTCTTTTTAGGCCGTTTTATATGTGGCTTTCTTTGTCCCTTTGGACTTATTCAGGACCTTATATATAAGCTGCCCCTGCCAAAGCTTAAGAAAAATAAAGTGACCAGAATTCTTTCATATTTAAAATACATCATACTTATAATATTTGTCATTCTTATACCACTGGTTAAGCTGGTTCCGGGATTTTGCAAATATATCTGCCCGGCAGGTACGGTGGAAGCAGGAATCCCACTTGTAACGACAGATTCCAGATTGCAGGAGCTGGCAGGCTTCCTCTTTTCCTGGAAGGTTTTTATTCTTATACTTGTTCTATTAATATGTATGTTCTGTTATAGGTCATTTTGCAGATTCGTATGTCCACTGGGAGCAATCTATTCATTTTTCGCACCAGTATCTGTGGTGGGAATAAAAGTGGATACAGATAAATGTATTAATTGCGACAAATGTATAGAAAACTGTCTTATGGATGTAAGGCATGTGGGAGACAGAGAATGTATTCATTGCGGGGAC
>JAILGP010000084.1 GCA_024696635.1 Eubacterium sp.
ATGGATGGATCAATGCTCTCAGATTTTGGTCAGGCCTTATCTGAAGATTATTATGTAATTATTCCTACCCTTCATGGAATGGAAGGAGCAGAAGATACAGTTTTTGATTCCTTTGATGGGGAATGTGAAAGTATAGAAAAATATGTTGATTCAGAGCTTGGTGGCAAACTGGATTATGCTTATGGTATATCAATGGGAGCAACCACCATATATAATTTATTACAAAGAGATGAAATCAAAATCGATAAAGCAATTCTTGATGGAACCTATACAGCAAATCAAGGAATATTTGCCGCATATATGACATCAACAAATTATTATGATTTTCACGTAAAAGCTCTAGCCGGTGAAGATTTTGATCTTGGTATTATGAAAATCGGTTGTGTATTAATGGGAATATCTGAAGAAGAAGGAAAAGCATTTTTTACAGAAGATATGACTAAGAATCCTATGACCTTCGAAAATATGAGCAGGGCATCCTACGCTAACTATACTTACCAGGTAGATGAAAATGCTTTAGTTAAAAATACAGAAGTTGTTTTATGGTGTGGCAGTGAAGAGCCTTATGCTATCAAATCTCATAATATAATTAAACCCCATCTTGAAAATTACACCGAAAAGATTTTTGAGGGATATGGCCACGGCGAACTAATATCAAACCACACGGAAGAATGTTTGGACCTTATAAAAAAAGAGTGTCAATAATTTATATATTTAAAAAGCGTCTATGTGAAAACCTGCTAATAAACCTGATTTTTCTTTCTTCTTTTCATCCATCTTGTAGCAGGTTTAGTCATCATGGCGCTTCTTTATTATACTTTTAATCTAATCGATAAATCCACTGATAGAGAAAAACAGGCAAACTAATGCTAAAGCCTTTAGTTTTAATGATAATTTTTTATTTCTTTCTATTCTCGTATGCAATCCCATTTGCCAAAGGGGTCTGACCCTTTTGGTAAATTATTGGAGAAATGTAGTCGTCACCAGTTCCATCTGCTGACTGTTTAGCTCTGTATCGCATCTTGCGGAAATGATGGTATTATCGTCATATATTAAATATAAATGTGACGAAGCATCATCCTCATACTTTTCTTCAGCGTGATATATTTTTATCCCAGTGCTCTCCCACTCTGGAATTTCTTCTGCCTGATCATAAGGGAAGCGGATGCTGAGCTGTCTTAAGTTATTCCCTTGGATTGCTTCCTTTAGAATACGATCATGTATAGACTCTACCTCAGTCTCATACACATCAAACCTCCAGGTGTAAGCTGCGGAGCCATGATTTCCCCTTTCTTTTTCCTCATCTGAATTAAAAGCTTCTATGGTATGACATTCTAATCCCAATATAAAATGTCCCCAATCAGAAATATATTCTTCTCTTCTAACAATACTGTCGTCGTCACCAAAGATTTCCAGACTCTGAGCATCTATACCTATCTCTATGTTTTCTTCATTAAGGGAAAAAACCGAAAAAACAATGACGATATTTATCAAAGCAGTGAATAATACAGGGATTACCACCATACTCAGAATACCAAATCTATCTCGGCCCATTTTTATTTTCTCAGCAAATACTGTCACTCTGTTAATAATAAGAAATAATCCTAAGATCAGCAGCCATGTCAGAGGTATTATATACATTATTTTCTCTTTAAAAACTATTCCTCCATATATGGAAAATGCAGAATTTATCAGAGCAAATGTTAATAAGAATATGACTGTTCCCCTAACATCAAGCAGCTTTCTCCCTGGTATTTTATCCCCTTCTGAAACCTTCTTTCTGGCTCTCATAACCCACACAAAATATGTCACAAGATTGAATACAGCAATAAGGATAACAAACATCCATAGTGCAAGAGCAGAGAATGCTAAAAAACTACTTTCCATTACATTTAGATTTATGGTCATATTCCATAAGAGATTAATTCCTCCCATTAAAAGAAGGAGCAGGGGCATCAGAACTCTTGGAAACAGGCAGGACTTTTCAATTATTTTAAGCTTCAGCCCCTCATCACTTTGAATCTCGTAAGTATCCGGATCCTCGCTATAAAATATATCAATCTTACCTGTGGAACATACAAAGTTCCAACCAGCCTCCTTACAATAATCAATAAATTCCATATTACTTTCTATGGTATGTGTATCAAACACGCTTCCATTTACAAATATTTCAACAGAAAATATTATTTCTGAAGGATGACATTTTTTAAAAATGAACTGTGTATTGCCAGAAATTGATTCCAGCATCCAGCCCTCTCTTGCCATTCTTTCCAGATAATCCTTTGTTTTTTCCAGATTATCATAGGAAATAGCATGAAATTTTTTAAGCTTATCATTAGACATTTTTACCCTCACATTAATCTATATATTTTTCATAATCCAGAACCTGACTTTTAAGTCTTTCATATTCTTCCTTTAATACTTGTCTTCCGGAATCTGTCAGAATATAACTTCTTTTTCTCCCTTCAACAGCTGTCTCTATAATAAATCCCTGTTTAACAAAATCTCCCAGCAGGGCGTAGAGCGTACCCGGACCCAGGGTAACACGACTGTCCGTCATGGTAGATACCATTTCCATGATATCGATTCCACAGCATTCCTTTTGCAAACAGATTAATATATAAAACATTTGTTCTGTTAAAGTCTTATATTTTACTCTTGCCATTTTAATCTCCATTTTTTTAATATCGATATTCAATATTGATTATCGATATTATATAATCTACGCCCCCACCTGTCAAGTATCAAATAAATAATTTCCATCAGTTTATAAAAAAAAACACACACAATCTATTTATAAAATAAAAAAACTCCCATCAGCTATAAGCCTATGGGAGTCCTTAATTTTATGATAATCTATCAATGATTTCCTGAACTGTTCCTTAAATTTTATGATAATTTTTCAATAATCTCTTGAACAGTTCCCTCTATATCAAGCCCCTCTTCAGATATGATTATGTCTGCATATTTTTTATATAAAGCAACTCTTTCATCATATAGATCCTTCTTGGTCTGACCAGGTTTTAGCACAACACCTCTCTGTTTTACATGATGAAGTCTCTTTTCAAGAGTCTCATAATCTATCTCAAGATAGATAACATGTCCAATTTCCTTCAAATGCTTCATGGCCTCATCGCCATATATAACGCTTCCTCCCGTCGCAATAACAGATTTACTGGCCTCCAGATTCTTACACACATCCTCTTCGATTTTAATAAAGCCTTCAACTCCATTTTCCTCAATAAGTTTTTGAAGACGCTTGCCCTTTTTTTTCTGGATAAGTAAATCTGTATCCACAAAATCCATTCCCAGAACTTTAGCAAGTATTACACCTGCTGTACTTTTTCCTGAAGTCGGCATACCTATAAGTGTTATATTTTCTTTCATAATTTTCCCTCTAATTATTTATAAAATTGAGCAATTCTTGTTTCAATCAATTTTATTTTATTACTGTGATTTTTATAATCATATTTACTATTCTATCACAGAATTTAATCATTAGCTTATGTAATATTACAGCTTTATCATATATATCCACGCATAAAGCTTCTAAACTATATCATCTTAAAATCAGGACATTAATCCTTGGGTTTCGATTCAGCCCTTAGTTCACCCTTATATGCCTTATCTATAAGATTAAGCAGCTTCCTCGGATTCATATGAATAAGCCCACCATGTCCCACATTACGGAACATTTTATGAGTAAAATTAATTCCATCCTTCTTTAATTTATGAACCTTAGCTGCAGCTACTCTTTCAGCTGTACCATGAAATACATAAGAGTCTGTATAATTAAAGCTTTCATACTTATATCTATAGCCTATTTCGCTAATAACACTATTTCTAATAGTTTCTTTACTGACATCAGTATATAAGGACTCACTTATCGACTCCTTTGTTCGCCCCAGAAGCTTTGCCAGAAACCCCTGATGTTTTGTAAGCACACTATATATCAAATTTGAATATCCCTTAACATATAAATTCTGAATAAAACTATTTTTGAATTTTGGCATAGGTAATATGGTATATCCATCCGCAATAAAAGTATGAACCTTTATTCTCTTATCCATAATTATCTCATTTGCCACCATTCCACCCATGGATATTCCATATAAAATATCTACATAAGCATTTAGATTTTCATATATATAGTCAGCTGCATATTCAGCCTCCCTGACTATGGAGTTAAAACATTTCTCCTTTTCATTTTCATTAAACCCATCATATGCCTGAACTATTACATGATATTTTTTTGAAGCCTCACTTATAAATGGCATAAGTCCAGGTGACCATTTGGCCAGATAACCACATAAAATAAATAAAGATTTTTCATTCTCTTTCCCAAATTCAAAAAACTTCATGAAAAGTTCCTCCTATATATTATATACTTCAATAGTATTATATCATATAATATTAATTGACATTAACTAATGTTACGAACACTTAACCATAAAAGTTATCAGAGCTGTAAAATCAATGTTATTGTATTCGTCTTATATATAAAAAGAGGTCCTATGGCATATGATACCCAGAACCTCTATTATTAACAATTAATGTATTCGATTATCCCTCAGCATTCATGGCAAGCTTGATACATCCAAGAATTCCCTGATCATCTTTGCAGCCTGCCGGAACAATATATGAATCCATATCATCTAGTTCTTTTGTGGAAATGTACCCGTTCACCAGCTCTGTCACCTTATTACGAATAAGAGGGAAAAGCTGTTCCTGATGCATGATTCCACCACCCAATATAAATCTTTGAGGGCTTAAAATCATAATCATATTGGTAATAGCCTGAGCTATATAGTCTGCCTCTAAATCCCAGACTTCCGGTCTATCCACCAGATCCTTCCCTTTCATACCCCAGCGTTCTTCTACAGCTGGTCCTGCTGCCATACCCTCAAGACAGTTTCCATGACTTGGGCAATGTCCAGGATAATTATCCCCTGGCACAGGAACCAGTTTCATATGACCAGCCTCAGAATGAAGCATACCATGAACAAGATTTCCACCCGAAAGAATTCCAGCACCAACACCAGTTCCTATGGTTATGTAAACTACATCTGTAAGTCCTTTTGCATTTCCCCAGGTAAGTTCTCCTAGAAGCGATCCATTTACATCCGTATCAAATCCCATAGGAAGATTAAGGCCTTCTTTTAAAGACTTTAATATATCATAATTTCTCCACGGAATCTTAGGAGTATTTAGTATAGTTCCATAAGTTGGTGACTGAGGCTTTACATCAATAGGACCAAAACAGGCCACTCCCAATGCAGCTATATCCTTATCCTTAAAATACTCTATTATTTTAGGTATTGTATCCTCAGGCTTAAGAGTAGGAATTGATACCTGTTCATATATCTTCCCATTCTCATCACCAATGGCACATACCATTTTGGTTCCACCAGCTTCCAAAGCACCATAAAGCATATTTTTAATCCTCCTCTACTGGTTCAAGTATTATTTTCTTTTCCCATGCTAAGCTATCTAATCTTAGAAAATGGCCCGACAGTTTTTGCCGAGCCATCCTCCATAAAATAGGTCTTAAACCATCACTGCATGCATATCTTACATATTCTCAGTAAGGAATTTCTCGATTGCTACAGCTGCTGCATCCTCGTCGTCACCTTCAACTGTAACAGTGATTTCATCACCCTTTTTTACTCCCATTCCCATAAGTTTCATAAGCGCTGTAGCCTTAGCACTCTTGTCACCCTTTGCAATGGTGATTGTGCTGGCAAACTGCTTAGCTTCCTTAACCAAAAGACCTGCTGGACGAGCGTGGATACCTACTTCATCTGTGATAACATACTTAAAAGACTTCATTTCTTAACCTCCCATTTATATAGTTTATTTCATTTATTACATACAATTTTAACAAGGTTGATTTCTAGCCAAATGTAACGTCCTCATAATCATCGCTATTAGTAAGAAGAACAACTACTGTATCAGGATGACCTGCTGCCTTAATCTTATCAATATCAAATTCCATAAGCTTCTGACCCTTCTTAACCTGGTCACCTTCGCTTACCAGGGTATTGAAACCGTCACCATTCATTTCGACAGTATCAACACCTACATGAATCAGAAGTTCCTGATCATTTACACCACTTATTCCAATGGCATGCTTTGAATCTGCTACTGAAGAAATCTCACCATCCATAGGTGCATATACAACACCCACCTCTGGTTCTATACCAACACCTTCTCCAAGTGTTCCTGCTGCAAATGTAGGATCTGGAATATCTGTATAAGGTATAACCTTACCTGGTGTAGACTGTCCGATTTCACCAGCTGAAGACTTGATTACTGTTCTCTGCTCAAAATCTGCTGTATCGGCTAATGCCTTTGGAGCTGAAGTTACTGCCTTAGAAGGCTCTTCATTTCCACCTTCCTCTTCTGCATCTTCCTTCCAAAATACCATTGTAAGACCAAATGCAACGCCACCTGAGATAAGAAGAAGTACTGTGTACATAGGAATATTATCAATTGTAAGATAACCAGGAATACCTGTTACTCCATAAGCTGTAGCACCTATCTTAGTAATAGCTCCGAAAAGTGCACCTGCAGCACCACCTATCATACCAAAGATGAAAGGCTTCATGAAACGGAAGTTAACACCGAAGATTGCAGGCTCTGTAATACCAAGAGCTGCTGACATAGATGAAGGAATAGCTACAGTCTTCAGTTTTCCCTGACGACACTTGATACCTACTGCAAGACAGGCACCAAACTGTGCAAAGTTAGCTGCTGAAGCTATTGGCATCCATGTATTAAGTCCTACTGATGAAAGCATACCTGCTTCAATTACATTATACATATGATGAAGACCCATGACTACTGTGATTGGATATATAGCACCCATTACCATAGCACCAGGTCCAAACTGAACCAGCCACTCAGCACCCTTAAGAACGTAATTCTCCATAAGTGAGAATATAGGACCTATAACTACAAATGTAGCAAGTGCTGTTAAAAATACTGTAGTAATAGGAACAACGAAAAGGTCAATCATTTCTGGAACATGCTTATGAAGGAACTTCTCTATCTTACTCATGAGCCATATAGCAATCATGACTGGAATAACATGTCCCTGATAACCATTCCTCGATATGGAACCTACTACATAATTACCAATTGTTAGATTACCGAAAAGATTCCAGGTAGGAATCTTACCATCAGTAACACCGAAGAAACTATTAATTGCTTCTTCATTACCAACATTCCAGCCATTAAGAAGACCGGTATGTACCATCATAAGACCTATAACTGCTGCAAGGAATATATTAGCACCAAATACACGAGCTGCACTGACTGCAACTATAACAGGGAGAAATGCAAATGCTGTATTTGCCACCATATCCAGGAAACCATACCAGTCAGTTTCGCTGAAGGAAGGAATTGCCTTACCAAGAGCCTCTACAACACCCATCATAAGACCGGAAGCTACGATTGCTGGAAGAATAGGAACAAATACATCTCCCACGGACTTCAGTGCCCTTTTCCATGCAGGCTGTTTTGCGGCAGCTGCTGCTTTTACATCATCCTTTGTTGCTGCGGTCATACCTGTAACCGACAGAAACTCGTCATACACTTTATTAACTGTACCTGTTCCAATTATGAGCTGAAGCTGTCCATTATTTTCAAACATACCCTTCACCCCATCTACGTTTTCCAGAGCCTTCTTGTTAATCTTTCCATTATCCTTGATGACCAACCTGAGTCTGGTTGCACAATGAGCTGCTTGTGCCACATTTTCGCGGCCGCCGATTTCTCGAACGATTTCTTCCGCACACTTACGGTAATCCAGTGCCATTGCCCTTCTCCTTTCTTATCTAACATTTCTTTCTGACCATAATATTTTCCGACAAATAATTATTAGACCAAATATTTTAATAAAATATCTAATCAAATAATTTTTGATCAAATGATATTATGATTAAAAATATATAAAGTGTTTTGTCGTTTACAGTCTATTTTTCATTCTCTATAACAAAACCCCTGCAGAATAAAGACGATTTTGTAAACGTTTTCAATATGCATTCATTATAGAGTTTATTATTTAATGATGCAATGTGCATTTTACCCATAAATATTTAAATTTTATAGTGCATATTTACCAAATGAAAAGGTTTTCAGATAGGGTATTTTTGTATGTTATGTAAAGTATTTCCTTCAATCTGTCACTTTGATTCTTAAATTCTGCTAATTTTATTCATATTTATCAATTGTCAGGCTGGTATTTTCGTATTTATCAATGATTTTACTATTTATACATGCTTAGCAATGATTCTGCCAGCTTATCCACCTTTTCTTATACCAAGCCCAAATCTTCAAATGCCTTTGCCAGCCCATCCTCATCAACTGATGGACATATAATATCTGAAATCTTCTTTAACTCCGGATGCCCATTATCCATGCATACAGATGTACCCACAGTCTGTATCATTTCCAGGTCATTCATGCTATCCCCAAAGCCATATGTTTCACTTATATCAAGGCCAAAATAATCTGCTACCAGCTTTACTCCTCGCCCCTTATCAAAACGAAGATTCAAAAGCTCTCCATTAAGGCATCCATGGGCTTCCACCTGCTGAAGAACAAATCGATAGTTTTCCTTCAAGGCTTCTTCTGTACTGGTAAGCTGATCACGGTCAGTGCACATTACAACAACCTTATATATAGGGCTTCCATTATATTCACTCATAGGCCTTATTCCAAGACTTTCAGAAAGAGCCTTACGCCAGCGCTCTATTTCACTATTACCCTCTGGCTGATCCTTTAGGAACTCATCCATATTCTCATCACCCCAGGAACCGTCCTTTGCTTCTATGGTGCAAAAAACACCACTTTCATGAAGAAGCTTAAGGGCTGTATCCCTGTCCTTATCTTCCATAGGGCAGTCAAAGAGCACCTGGTCTCCCACAGCAACATATCCGCCACCACTTCCAACAAGGCCATCAAAGCCATAAACTAAAAGAGGTTTTAACATATCAAGGTTCCTACCAGTGCAGAGGAATACCTTGTTACCCTTGGCCTGGGCCGCTCTAATAGCAGCAAGGGCTGAATCTGGCGGTACATTTTCCCCTGGTCTGGTAAGCGTTCCATCAATATCAAGAAATATTAATTTCAACTATAATGACCCCCTTTCTACAATTGAATAATCCAGCTGTATATGTTCAGCTTTTCTACCCTCTTCCCTAATCATCTTAAGGAGAAGCTGGCCTGCCTCTACCCCACATTCACGGTATTTAAAGGAAACAGATGTGAGGGGCGGATTAGAAATTGTATCCGACCAGTGGTTACCAACCCCTGCTATTCCAATCTCCTCTGGTACATGTTTACCTTCATCGTGTATAGCCTGGAGAGCGCCATGGGCAATCATATCAGTAGCACATATTACTCCGTCCACATCAGGATGTTCCTTCATCAGTTTCTTCATAGCCTGATATCCACCCTCCAGACTAAAATCAGATTCCACCAATATTAGACTTTCCTTATCAAGTCCTGCATCCTCAAATGCCATTTCCACACCCTGTCGTCTTGCCTTTCCAGCTGCAGGGTCTCTATTTGTAACACCGATAAATGCCACTTTTTTGCGAGTCTTTAACATTTCCCCTGTCAGCTCCCTAAGTGCATTTTTATCATCATGATATACCGAAGCAATTCCAGGAATATTCTGTCCTGTTACAACTATCGGAATCTCACAGATTTTAATAGCTTCCTTAAGTTCCTTATAATTTCCAGTACCCATGAGAATGATACCTTCCATCTGCTGCTTCTGCATCATGTCAATCAGGTGAATCTCCTTGTCTCGATCACCTCCCGAATAGGAAACGATACAGACATAGCCCTCTTCTTCCATGATTTTCACAAGCTCTGTCATAATTCTTGATAGAGAATCAGAATGTATATGTGGTACTATTACTCCAACCTGTCCGCTTTTTCCTGTTCTCATAAGGTGGGCCGCCGGATTAGGTTTATAGTCCGTTACCTCAACTACCCTGCGGATACGATCACTCTTCTCCTTACTAAGAGAACCACCATTAAAATATCTACTAACCGCCGCCGATGAAACTCCCGCCAGCTTAGCAACTTCTTTTATTGTCATATGCTCCTCCTTCAGCTCAGCATATTTGTGAGCAGCCATACAAAATCTCCAGCCGGTACCCCCACTGCCTTAGCCTCTAAAACTTCCCCGGTCAGCATATTTCTATACTCTTCAGCTTCATTTATCCAAGCTGTTTCATCATTTAATCCGAAATTAAATAATGCCAACATTTTTTCTCCACGATAATAACGACCAATTCCTAAAATATGATCATTATAGGTTTCCAGAATCCAGCAATCAGCCATATGGTCAAAAACCCTGTGCTCTGTCCTTAGCTTAGTTAGCTGTCCTATTCCTTCAAACAACCTATTTTCACGACTTTTCTTCTTCTTACGAAGCTTTACACTCTTCCAGTCAAGATTCCCTCTATGCAGATATCTGCTATCCTGACATTTTTCTGGATCATCGTGATAGGTATAATCATTTTTCTGTCCTATTTCATCTCCACTATATAGTACCGGGATTCCACTTTGGGTCAGAAGAAATGCATGAAGCATAAGGTCTAACCTAATTGCTCTTTCCAGTTTTTCTTCATTTCCCTCATACTCAGCAGCTTCTATTCCTGAAAGAGATGCCGTGGTTCCACATAGTCTTGCATCCCCAAGTCTTGGGTCATCATTATAAAGCTCTCCTCTGGCATCGCTTCCATACCATTTCCCTGTAAGATAATCATTTAAATATTTCTTATGGGCCACCTCGCTTATTCCAAACTGACTCAGGAAATCATAATCCAGGCCCCATCCAATATCATCATGACATCTGAGATAATTCAGGAAAACATATTCCTTAGGCAGGGCAAATACAGTACCCAGCTGATGCTTCAATAGTCTTACATCATGAGTAGCCACCGTATGCCAGGTGCTGGCCATTGTTGTTACATTATAAAGCATATGGCACTCAGGTTTATCAACACTTCCGAAATATGGAGTAACCTTGGATGGTTCCATAACAACCTCACCCAGTAAAAGGGTTCCCGGACATACCACCTCAGCAGCTATTCGCATTATTCTAACCAGATTATGAACTTCATGTAAATTCCTGCAGGAGGTTCCCAATGTTTTCCATATATAAGGCACCGCATCCAGACGAATTATATCCACCCCCTGATTACAAAGGAATAACATATTCTCCGTCATATCATTAAATACCGTGGGATTTCTGTAATTAAGATCCCATTGGTATGGGTAAAATGTGGTCATTACCACTTTCCCTGCTTCCTGGCACCATGAGAAGTTTCCTGGAGCAGTCTCTGGAAATACCTGAGGTACTGTTCTTTCAAACTGGTTTGGAATATCCCAGTTATCAAAAAAGAAATACCTATCCTGAAATTCCTTTTCTCCACCACGAGCCCTTTGAGCCCACTCATGATCCTCTGATGTATGATTCATAACAAAATCAAGACATACAGACATTCCACGCTGGTGACAGTCAGCCGCCAGATCAGCAAGATCCTTCATAGTTCCAAGACCAGGCTGGACCTTTCTAAAATCCGACACTGCATAGCCTCCATCAGATCTTCCAGCAGGACTCTCCAAAAGTGGCATAAGGTGAAGATAATTCACCCCACACTCCTCCAGATAATCCAAATGCTTTCTAACCCCTTTCAGATTTCCCGCAAAGCAGTTAGTATACATGAGCATGCCTAACATTTCATTTCCAGCAAACCAATCTGATACTGCACCACGTGCTTCATCCATCATACGAAGTTCTTTACTTCTATCCTGGTAGGCCTTATATAACATTTGACAGAAATAATCGAAGGCTTCCTGATTATTCTGATATAATTCCATATAAAGCCATTTAAGTTCTTCATACACTGCTTTTAGTCGTTTTTTGAATACAGCATCCCAATTCTTATCCATATTGCCTCCTTTGGATATAGCTCCTTAAAAAAGCTCCTTTGCGATTTTGTAAACGTTTTCAATTTCCTTCATTATAAAAAAAGTACCTGCACTTAGCAAGCACTTTTTTCGGCACTTTATAACAATTTTATGTGTTATGAATATATGTTTTTAATTTATATTTTTTAGTTTTCGATTGCATCTTTACGTTTTCGATTATATCTTTTACTTTTTACTATTTTTTCTATCAGGAAGCAAAACTATTACAACAATTACTAAAAGTATAATTCCAAATATTGCGACTCCAAGATATAGAACATTATAAAGCATATAAGTTGTATCATTTGTAACCTCAGGAATACAGTATTCACCCTTCTTAGTTTTGTAAACCTTTACACTTACTATATCTCCGGTCTTGGGTTGCTCATCAAGTTCAACCTCACCTTCATAATTTTGGTTATCAACACTATAGGAAACCTTGGACCTGTAATAAAAATACTTTTTACCATACTCATCTTTTCTTGAATGTACCTCTACATCCATTACACTGGCATCAACCGTACGCACATCCTCGGATTTAGTATAGTCCATATATGTATTACGATTATTTACAAAACCTATAATCCCAAGAACCAGCATTATTATCGCAAAAATGCCAGTAATAATACCGCTTATAATAAGTTGTTTTCTTTTTTCTTTTCTTCTTTCCTCCGCACGTTTTTTTCTTTCTGACCTTTTACTCATACCTTCACCTTTCCATTATGTTTTTTCACATTTAACATAAGCCCCATATTTTCTTTTACAGTTATTTATATGAAATTATATAAGTTTTCTTTATTTATAAGAATTATAATAAATCTTGAACAAATATTCCATCAAAAAAGAGACGATGACATAAGCCATCATCCCTTTATCATAATATTTAGTTTTATTCTACGTCAGTCTTTCCATTTCTTCAGCAAAAAGCTTTTGATATTCTTCCTGCTCCTTCTTCAGATCTTCGGCATATTTTTCGTACATAAGATTGGCCTTTGACTCTATCCATCTTAGTCGTTCACGTGCTTTGTCAGTCTTAATTACAAGCTGTATATATTGTGGACCTATCATCAATAATCTAAGAGCTTCCTCCTGGCTTAAGTAACCACTGCTCAGTATCCCCAGAGTATCGTATATAGTATCATTTGCAATAGGACCAATAATTACATCTGCATCAAGGGTATCCTTAAGTCTTCTATTACTAAATATATAATTTAACCATTCTGCATCCCTTTTAAATTCATGCAGTTTTAAACCATCGAGATTCATTTCATATACATTTATCACTGAATCCTTACCCGCCCAGCGGTAGGAGAATTCCAGATCTGGTGTTAGATAAAATCCCTGACCAAAATCCGCATTTAGCCTTCCATAACGAATATCTGGATTCTGGATTTCAATTTTTCCTGTGTGATATAGCCTCATAAAACCTCCCACCTGGTATGATTCTCTTGTATATTCTCTGGTAAATCTACCCTACTGTATTTATTATTTCTCCAATTCCTGAAATCTGGCAGCGTACTATATCCCCAGTTTTGAGAAATACTGGTGGCTTCATACCCATGGCAACTCCACCAGGTGTTCCTGTCGCAATAATTGTTCCAGCCTTAAGTGTTATTCCCCGGGACAGCTCTGAGATAGCTTCTTCCACTGTTGTTATCATATATTCCGTATTGCTGGACTGCCTCTTTTCATCATTAACATAGCAGGATATATCCAGCTTATGTACATCTCCTATTTGGTCAGCGGTCACAATGCAAGGTCCCATTGGAGTATAACCATCAAGACTCTTTCCAAAATACCATTGCTGATGCTTAAGCTGTAGATTTCTTGCACTTACATCATTGATTATGGTGTATCCAAATATATAATCTGCCGCTTCTTCCACACTGACTCTGAATGCATCCTTCTTCAGAATCACACCAAGCTCCACCTCATAATCCAGGCTATCTACCATATCATAATTAGGAATAATTCCATCTGGAGTATTGCATCTGTTTACTCTTTTAGAGAAATATACCGTATCAGCCTTTTTTGTAAAATCAAGCACGTCTACAGTCTCTTCGATATGTGATCTGTAATTAACTCCAAGGCATATTACATCCTGCAGGGGAACCGGAATAGGGGCTAAAACCTTATAATCCTTTGCCTCTAAATAATTTATCTCTGAATCATTTTCTTTGGAATCAGCTTCGGAAAAATTCTCAGATTTCCCTAACTTATGATTCATCTCAATCTTTTCCACAGAATTAATAAGTTTATCCTTCAACTCTTCAAAATGCTGTATCAGGTCATTCATATTCTTAACCTTAATACCAAGAGATTCCAGTTTAATCATTTTATCATTTACTAAAACTGCTACATATTCATTTCCATTAGCTTCAATGGTATATAGTTTCATATTATTCCTCCAATCAATTTCAGCCTGCCTTACATTTGCTAATTTCAGCTTGCCACATATTTATCTTTTTCAGTTTTACACATATGTATTTTTTCAGCCTGCCATGCATTTGTCAATTGCATCCACCACAGGCCTTCGCCATTTGGCTTCAAACATCCAGGCCTCATGCTGCATATCAAACCTTATTATATCAGGATTTGCAAAATGTTTTCGATAGCGTTTTTCATATTTTTTACCCATTTTAAGTGCATATATTACATGGACTATTGTTCCAGGAATACTAATATTATCCTCCAGAGGCGTCACATAATCAGAATAGAATTCATTTGAAATAGTTTTGGGATTGAGGGCCAGAAGGCTATCTGCGAACTGATCCATAAAGCCCTGAGTTTCCTCATTTATATCCATTCCTATACCGGCCTCCAGCATCTTGCAAAAACGCTTTTTCTTCTTTGGATTCTCGGATGCCCCGGCTATAGCGCCACCAATAATCTTTGTCATAATCTTTGCAACAAAAGGACTTCCCTGGTCAAGGTCTGAGCTTCCAATAAAACCATGGTCAATATGGATATTCTTTCTCTGAACAAGAAGTCCCACGAAGCTTCCCCCAAGGCTGGAACCATAGGCTCCATCTACTCTTCCGCCATGATTATCATTTATATATTTTTCAATTTTTTCCGTAACCGTTATCATATCTGGAAATGCAATGCTGGCGTCACCATCAAAGCCATCATAATTCACACATATCAAATGATATCTCTGGGCAAGTATATCCTTTACCTGTCCAAAATTAATCTGCCAGGTACAAGCAGTTCCAGGAAGCAGCATAAGTGTCTTCTCATTTTCAATTCCAAATTCATCAAATGTCATATTCATCTACCTCGTAAATTTAGATTTTAGATTTATTTTGATTACTATTATCCTTTACATATGTAACTATTTGGCAATAGAATTACCAGGGATTCCCGCTCTGGTATCCTAAAATGAAATCTAGTTAAAAACCAGATCATTCACTATCTCCAAAGTTTTCTTTCTCATGTATTCAATTTCATTTTCATTCATATTTTGATCTATAATCTGATCCATATATGTATGGCAGTAATTTTCCATAAGTCCTACGGCTATATTCAGATTTTCCCAGGAATGAGGCTTTGCCTTTATCTCATCAGGCAGACTCTCATGTAACTCCTTCATGGCCCTATCCATAAAGGAGTTATATAGCATTTTCACATCACTGTCGCTATGCCTGAGTCCTTCCAGTTCCTCATGAAAATCCTTATAATCCACATGAAGCTTCTCGAATACCTTCAATGCCTGCTCCAGATTTTCTCCAATCAGATCACCTTCGGAAACTCCAGCTATGTCCTTTATATTGCTAAATGTATAAACAAGGGTCTCCATAAGAAGCTCTTTTTTGTTTTTAAAATACCTATAGGCGATTCCTGTTGAAAGCCCGGCATTCCTCGCAATCTCATCCACGGTGGAGGAATGGTAGCCTTTTTTTGTATACAAATCAAGAGCAGAAACCAGAAGCTTCTCCCTGGTCTCCACTGCCCTTTTCTGTATCAGTTCCTTATCAGTCCTTCTTTGTTTAACTGCCATATACTAAGTCCTCTTTTATAATAAAACCTGTAGATAACATTTCCATGAATAGAAAAATCATCCTTATATAAAGTGAGATATTTCTCACTTTTCTAAGATAATATACTTTACAACCTTCCTTGTCAACAAAAAAATGAGGTAAAGTACCTATGCACTTCACCTCATTTATAATTCTTTATTTACTTAAATATATTAGCACCTATTACAGTATATATCATCTCATTTGTAATATTCCATGAAACCGTAACAATCTCTTCACCATAATACAGATCATAGGTTATATCTGCACATTCTATAGAATCTCCATCCAAATTTTCAAATCCTGTGATTTCGACTCTATCCGGATCACCAAGACCATATTTCTCTTTTACAAAACTGATTACAGCCTCTTGTCCTTTATCTGCAAACTGCTCTGCTTCTTCTCTGGAATAATCATTTACATTAGCATAATAATTTTTACCAGAACAGTTTATTGCAAATACTCCATCTTCTTCAATTGGGATACTAATCTGATAGCATGTTGCATTTGGTGCATCACTTTCTTCGAATGTTATACTATAACAATCCCAGCGAGGATCTATATCCACTTCTTCATCCATTTCTGAAAACTTATTTTCAGAAAAAATATAGTTCCAGCTATCATCTACATCTACATCATAGTACTCTTTAACAAGTTCAATAGCTTTCTGCTTTAATTCCTGCTCGCTAGCTTCAGAAGCTATAAATTCAGGAGCTGTGGATTCAGATGCTGTAGATTCAGGAGCTGTAGATTCAGATGCTGTAGATTCAGGAACTGTAGATTCAGATGCTGTAGATTCAGGAGCTGTAGATTCAGATGCTGTAGAAACTGCTTCTGTGTCCTCAATATATCCATTTTCAATTGCATTTTCCTCTATTACATAAATGTATTTAGCCTCATAGTCAATAAGCTGCAGTAACTGTTCATCGCTAAGCTCACCTTCTGGAATATGCACCTTATTGATTTCCTTCACAAAGGCAACCTCTGAATCAGCTATATCCTCTAGCTTTTCCACATATCTAGCACTATCAGCCGGGAATCTTCCTTCAGTATAATATTCATCTTCCAGGGCAAGATAACGATTCCATTCTTCATCTGACAGACTTCTGGTCAAACTATCATCCTTGGCCAAACTATCATCCGTTGCAAGAATCTCCTTATAAGCCTCCTGTTCTTCAACTGACATGGACTGAACTCGATTTTTGTAAGAAATATAAGCAGCACTTACTCCGATTCCACTAAAGCCTAGAACTCCTACTATTCCCAGTGCCATAAGTGCTGTCGAATATTTAAATCGAAAATTTGATGTTCTCTTCCCTTTTTTTACATCGTTAATAAGTTCTTCTTTCATTTCATCAGATATACTTATATTGGAATAAATATCTTTATTGATCATAAACCATTCCTCCCGAAAACTCATTATCCATTAGTTTTAGTTTTTCTCTCGCTCTCTGTAATCTTTTCTTCACAGATGCTTCCGAAATCGAAAGTAAATCCGAAACTTCCCGGACCGAGTAACCTTCAATATAATAAAGGATTACTACACTCTTAAGTTTATAATCCAGATTCCATATATTAGAAATGGTTTCTTTTGTCTCAATATCCATCCCGTCTGTAATCATAACGCTGTCCTCAACCTCATCAAGAGGGACCCAGGCGTGTTTTTTATGAAAACGCAGAAATTCCTTACATTTGTTTTGAGATACTTTAATTAACCATGCTTTCCTATGTTCTTCCGACTTAAAATCCGGTTTTTTCGTCATATACTTAATAAATGTTTCTTGCAGAACATCTTTCACATCCTGCTCATCTTTAAGTATAAGAAAACATATTTTGAAAAGCATATCGCTGTATTTTTCAATAACCAGCTCTAATTCATCATTATTATTTTCTTTATTCATATATGTCTCCTTATCAGGCGCCTTCATAATATAAATGCATGAGGAACACCAAAAGTGACACATACTTTATCTTTTTTTTTGCCAAAGGGGTCTGACCCCTTTGGTAAATTTTAGTTTTGGCGAACGGCTTTATGTTGTTCTTTTACTTTGTACATTTTCTGGTCTGCAATTGAACGCATGTGTTCAATATAATCGACCTGGTGATAAAGTCTTGTATCATAGCCACAGCTGCACATAATCTCAAATGGATTCTTGTGCTGCTTGTTATAATCTATCAGATACTGGTAAATGTTATTGATCCACATCTCAGGCTCTTTCTCATCCATATGTGTAGCAATAATCGTAAATTCGTCACCGCCTGTCCGGGCTGCTATGAAATCACCACAAAAGCCAGCCATAATTGCATTTGCAGTCATAACGATTGCTACGTCTCCACCCTCATGCCCGTAATTATCATTTATCTTTTTAAGTCCATCCACATCTACACAGCAAATGGTAAGATATCCCCTGTCCTCGGTGGCACGTCTTAGCATTTTCTCCTGTCCCTCCCTATAACCATGAAGATTATAGAGGCCAGTCAGGCTATCTGTAACACTGAGCCTATCCAGCGATGCCTTCATATAAAAATTGCTGGCATTAAGGCCAATACTCATAATCCACGAAATAAGAAATGATTCCAGCTGCTTAAAACCAGTCAGTTCAAACACCGCATAACCCAGCTGATAGGTTGCAAAATAAAGATTCGTAACAAAAAGTGTTACTGCTTCTTTTCCATTTAAAACATCCCCTGGTACCAGATCATCTGAAGAAAACTCCGTTCCATTTGGCACATCATGACCATACTGGACCATGGAAATCATATCCTTCCAATGTTCTCCAGCTTCTTTCCTGTCTACCCTAAGGTTATTTTCATGCATAAGCTTGCGAATACATATATAAAGCCTGGTGATATGCAGAAACTCTAAGGATTGTAAAGCCGCATCATACATTTCATTCTTATCAGTTGCCGTCAGAAAATTCTGATTCATTCTCTGAATACTCTCAAGAAATCCATAGGTTGGATGTATACGACCATATTGCTGAGTATAAAAATCGTATTTTTCTTTTCGCCCCATGGACACACATCCACAAGACTGCCTAAGATCCAACTCAGCAGGCACATTCAGGGTACCCCTTTCAATGCCATCAACATTACCATTCAGTATCCAATCCACCGCTTTAATTCCTGCAGTATGGCTTGGCCTGATTACAGTTGAAATAGTTGGTGAATATTCTTCTCCGTCAGATATACCATCAAATCCGGTAACTATAATATCCTCTGGCAGCCTGTAGCCATGATTCTTAAGACAATCGGCACAGAAAACCGCCATGGTATCATTTGCACACACTATGGCATCCGGCTTATCATATTTTAAAAACTCTTCCGTTACTTCCATTGCCGGCTTCCAGAATTTTCCATATCCCACACGGTTTATGTCAAATGTAATTTCATGCCTTTCCAAGGAATCTTTATAGCCCTTAAGTCTTTCTTCAGTCTGAGCATTTCCTTCAAAGCCACCTATATAATTTATCTTTTTACAATTATGAACCTCTATCAGATGATCTACCATCTTACCCAGGGCATTACCCTCTGTAAACTTAATAGCTCTATCCGATGGATAATTTACACTATCTACAGTAACAAGCGGAATATCATGGGCATCACAGGCATTTTTTAGAACATCAAAATAAGAATCCTCCAGAAAAACATCCGTCAGGATAATAAGACCCGAAATCCTATCATAATTAATCATCTCAAAAAGATGACTTTCCTGTTCAATCACCGTCTTTGAAGCCGGAGGATCATCAAAATTGGGACGCTTAACGAGAGAATCGTAAACGATTACATTTACATCGCACTGCTTTGCACGTTCCATTACGCCTTGCAGTATGCGAACCTCGTGCTGCCCATCCATTTTATTCATACATACTACTATAGTTTTTCTCATCTGCTATGCCTCCTCTATGGGTCCCTTCCTTTTTCCCATAGAAAACAATATTCCACAGATATTATAACATTTTATATAAATATAAAAAGCATTTAATTTTTCATAAAAACAACACTTTAAATTTGCCAAAGGGGTCTGTCCCCTTTGGTAAATTAAGAAGGTGAAATGCAGGAACGCATTTTATTTACATTTCTTATCATCTTTTTTCTGCCATAATAAACGTAGGCTAAGTTTTTGATCTTACCAAAAGTCTGATGATATATATCAAAAAATGTATCTGGATCATCAAAAACGCCATAATCTTTTACCATAGATTCATGCTGTACAAATGTATCTTTCCCACACCAATCAAGAGATAACTTTGCTAAATCCGGTACAGATATAGCATATTTAGAAAAAGGACCGGATACATTGCCATATGTTTTCCTCACTGCTTCGATATATGCATCATCAGTTATCACTCCTTCAAGATTAATCCAATCACCATCATATAAAACCTCTACCCAGGTATGAATTATTGTTTCAGGTGCTAAAAGAGATATGATGCCCGATGTGGCACCTTTCTGAAATTCTTTACTTACCTTGGAACCATGAAGCCTGCAAGGTATACCCGTGGCACGAAAGAGCGACAAAAGAAGGGTTGCCTTAGTATTACAGTGACCATATCCATCCCTTAGAACCTCCTCAGCTGTAAGAAGGTCTGAGCTATTATATCCGAAAAGGATATCATTTCTCACATAATCATATATAGCCCCTATCCTCTCATATTCATCCAAACCTCTCCATCCCATTTCGTTTATAAGATTTTTTATACTCTCAGCATCATAGTTAAGCATATTAGTTTTTTTAAGATATCTATTTTCCACAATCAAACCATCCTTTCTTTTATGGCTCAATTATAGGAAAATATAAATCAATAAACTTTCAAAAATCCGCTATCTTTTATGGTATTTCTTGCAGGTAGCCCCATTAATCTTTTTACTGTGGATGCAAAATGTGACGGTGTGTCAAATCCGGCTTCTAATGCCGCATCTGTTATTCTGCTTCCTTGCAGAATAAGACTAAAAGCCCTTTCTAATTGATGAAGAATCAAATACTTCTTAAGTGGAATTCCTATCTCCTCAACGAAGATATGGGATAGTCTGCTGGAAGATATACAGAGTTTATCAGCATAAGTATCTATGGAATGATCATGACAGGTGCAATGCTCCAGCATTCCCAGAAGTTCAAGTACCCTGTCATCAAGGATAACTTCAGTCCCCTTTAATCCAAGACCCTTACTTAGGCTTTCCATCAGTTTAAAATATGGCTCCTTAGTAAAATCATCTACCATATTTATAACATTTTCATTTATTTCCTTAATTTTTTCATCTTTCAGAGCATAATAATCATTTTCATTCATAAGCTGACTGAGGGAAATGCCTATAGACGATGCAGGTTCTATCACACTTGTGAAACAAATCTTTCCATCAGTTTTAAATGAATGCATTATATTTGCATTCACAAATACAGCTCTTGCCTCTATTGACTTATTACTGACCTTAATATTCAATTTATCTTCCGGACATAAGAAGAACTGTATCATACCATGGCTATGATTTGCCGCATTCATTCTGTCCGTAAGCATAGATATCTTATCTACATCCCAATAAATATGGTTCATATTACCCTCTCAAAATCATTTTACTTTATCCAGATATATTCTTAACCTATCCCATGTAGGCATTGCCTTACCTGGGTGACTGCTTCTAAATTTTTCTATCATTTTATCAATATATATATTCTCTTCTATTCCATTTTTTGCATGATCTGATACCATGAGTTTTCCCAGAACTGTTCGGGACATAAACCTATAAAGAAGATAGGTCGCATAGCCCATTATGCCTTTAGTAAAAAGCTTATCCTCACCTTTAGGCATTACAGGAAGCCCCACACTTTTCAAATATGTAAAGCATTCTGAGGAAGCGGTAACAATTTTCTTCACATCAGACTTTGTGATTTTTTTTATATCACAATCCACCTTATAGCACATAAGGATATAAGGCATGATTTCTGCCGCATGATACCAATAGTAGGAATACATATCCTCAACCTCTGTTACTTTATAGCCTTTGACATCAAATGCTTTTTTTACTCTGTTAATTGCCTTAGGATTAGCTTTGGAATGCAGTCCTCCCAGAAAAAGTTCTGTTACAGGAAGCCTTCCAACTACTGTTCTTCCACTTTCTCTATGACCTGCTGAATTTTGAAATGCAAAAAGAATTATTTTTTTTGACACTGCATTTTCTATAATATAATCTTGGCATCTGTCACCTTCCAGATTATTACCAACAAAAACTATAACCTTTGAATTAATCTTTGCCATGTCCTCCAGAACCGAAAACTGCTGCTGGCCCTGCATAACAGAAAAAACTATATCGTATTTTTCTTCAAAAGAAACCTTTCTTACAATCCTTGGATGATCCACTGTCATCTTATATCCCTGCAGATAATGCTCTATCACAAGGCCATCTCTTTCCAACATATCCGCCTTACTTCTTGCAAAGAGACTGACATCATTACCTGCTTTACAAAGGTAATGAATAAGTAGTGAGCCTATAGCTCCAGCTCCATATACTAGTATTTTCAAGTCTACTCTTCCTCCTGTTTTTTATACATTTTAGTCAAATATATTTTCAATAATTCAATTTCATTTTCAATTATTTTCCTTCTTATGCTATTGGAAAATGAAAGATCAACAAGCCCATGTAAACTTAAGTAAATGTGTTCTGACATTTCCCTGCAAAGCTTTTTATCCTTATATACCTGATTTAGAATTTTCATCATGGCATCAATCGTTTCATCATGTGCCAGCTTCATTATTTCTATACGTCGTGATTCAGGATGGCTGAAATAATATTGATATAGCAAGGTATTAAGAGATGGTTCCTTGCCTAATAATTCTTTTTTTTCAGATTCAAAATAAATATTTAAGCAATCCATCAGTTCATCAAAGCTTTTTACATCTGAAAATCCATCCCATACATTGCTGGTCTCGGATTTAATCAGATCATTAAATATTTCCTCAGTACTATGATAATGATGATATAGTCCCCCAACAGAGATTCCAACATAGTTACCTATATCCTTCATAGTTACATTTGCATATCCCTTCTCAATTGCCAGAGTTTTTAATGCACTTTGTAATTCCTTTTTTTTCTTATTTCCTTTTTCCACTTTGCTCCCCCTTAAAACAGAGTATATACTCGGTTTATTATATTAAGTCTATTAATTTCTGTCAATAGTTTTACTCGATAGCTTCCCTCTTCATTTTTAGAAAAAAAAAGAGATACGATTTCTCGCATCTCTACTTTGTTTCACTTATTTTTCTATTACAGGGCTTTGTAATTCAGTAAAGCCCTTGCTTTATCCAATCTATATCCGGGAGTTTTCTCCTTAAAATGCATTTCCCCGGAAATCACATCAATATAATACCTTAGTCCCAGTTCAAAACATATTTTATAGAATACATCCTGCCATCCATTTAATACCACTTCCTTTACTTCTGCTGGTGCCATACTAACATAAGCCTCCACCAGATTATGGGCAGCATTCATATTTAGCTTTCCTTCAGTAAGGCAGCAGGATCTTACACAATCAGCAATGTCCTCTAGCATATAGCCCTGCATTACCGTATCAAAATCAATGAAACCCATAAATTTTCCATTATTAAATATTATATTAGAAAGCTTGGAATCTCCATGGACTATTATCTCAGGTCCCAGATCAATATTAAGCATAAACTCCGATTCCCTATTTATTATGGTCTCAATATCAGAGTCGCGAAAGTCCTTCTTTATGTCGGGTTTTTCATTTATAATTTCTATATACTTTTCATAATAATATTTTAAATCATGAAGATGTGGATAAACAGCCTTGGGCCTTCCCTTTATATCCGCCAGGGCAAGGTGCATTTTATAAAGTCCTCGCCCACATGCCATATAGCTTTCCTCACTAAGAGGGGACTTAAGAATCTGACCTCTAATAAATGGGTACATTCTCCAGGCATAAGCTGACTTGTCAATATGGAAATATCCACCCTCATCAGAGGGCATCCAGGTTGGATATAACCAGGAATTTTCCTGGCAAGCTTTAGAATATAATTTATAATTATACTCAAGTTTTTCTATATCCATCTCCTTTTTTATGCGCTGACATATATAGTCCTGATTAGGGGTCTTTATGAGATAGGTATCATTTATATTTCCATCACCAAGAGCCTTAGCTGATATAATTGTTCCATTTATAAAATGAGGACAAACCCCATTAAGTATCATTTTCATATCCATGTTTTATAACTCAGTTCATATTTTCCAAAATTTGCCAAAGTGGTCTGACCCTTTTGGTAAATTATACGTCGTCTCTTGTTATGTTATTGGCCCATACATTGCTGAAAAAATGCTTTAGCACCCAGGGCCATTTCACAAACTCATCTGTGCAAAGCAGAAAATATACCACCTTGACCGGGAGCTTAAAGACAAATGCAGCTAAAAGGCCAAGTGGAACCGCATAGCACCACATGTCGATTGTATCACATATAAATCCAAACTTGCTATCTCCACCGGCTCTGAATATTCCGGCGATAAGGCAGGTGTTAACAGATGTACCTGTTATATAGTAAGTATTTATTAGCATCATAAATTTGAGATAATCCAGGGCCTGAGGAGTGAGCGATGCGTTATTTAATACAAATGGCATAACCGCCAGCACTATAAGTCCACCTATGATTCCCGTGATTATGGAAAGCCTGAATAGGATTTTCCCCATATGGATTCCTTCTTCTCTCTTACCCTCTCCAAGAATCTGCCCTACTATAATTCCTGCTGCCGAACCAATTCCATAGCAGAATACCGTTCCAAGGTTTCTCACCACATTCACGATTGAGTAAGCCGCTACAGCATCATTTCCCATATGCCCTATGATTACAGAGTACACGGAAAATGCAAGGGACCAGACCAAATCATTTCCAATAGCAGGCATGGCCATGGTCATAAAATCCTTTTGAAGCAGGTAATGCTTCTCAAATATTGTTTTAAATGTAAGGCTCACCCCTGGTTTCGTCATGGATACAATCACGCAGCCCATAAGCTGAAGGAATCTGCTGATTGTTGTTGCCATAGCCACACCAATAACTCCTAGCTTTGGGGCTCCGAAAAGGCCAAATATAAATACTGCATTCAATAAAACATTACATCCAAGAGCAAGCGCCTCGAGTACTGTACTTGTTGTCACCCTTCCTATGCATCGTAAAATCGCCATATAAACTGCGCTGATTGCCCAAAATATAAGACCCGGGGCCAGGAACCTGAGATAGTCAACTCCGATTTCTATAAGCACCTTATCTGACGTATATATATACATTAAATATTTTGGTATAGTCAGGCACAGGATTGCACCGAAAAATGCAACAGACAAGGCAAATTTAAGACCTATTCCCTCGATTTTTTCAATTGTTTTAAGATCGCCCTTTCCATAATACTGGGCTGCAAGCATTGCTATACCTGTGCCTATACCGTACAAAAACATAAATAGTATTCCTATCATACTATTGGCAAGAGACACGGCACTAATTGCATTTTGTCCCACAGAATTGAGCATGATTACATCCGCACTATTAACCGCCGCATCGATTACATTTTGCAGAATAATCGGCAGTGCTACAACTCCGATTTTTTTATATGTTTTTCTTTTATTATTAATCATTTTTACCCTTTTTAACCCTTACTATTTTCCAGGATTTTCTATGTGGGCTGCTATGAATTTTCCAAGAGGCAGCCATTGTAAGGCTTCGCTCGAACTCTTTCCCTCACAAGTTAGGCTATCCCCGCTATGGTAAACTCACAGTCCTGTTTCTTCCTGGAATTCTTTAATAAAATCCTCCAATATTTTATGTCTTTCCCGAGCTATTTTCATTGCCTCTGATGTATTTATCATATCTTTAAGTTTGAGAAGCTTGTCATAGAAATGCTGTGCAGATTCTTCCATACTTCTGCCCATTCTCCCCCCATAGGCAAATGTCCTGGCCACGCCAATAGCACCCATAGCATCTAATCTATCTGCATCCTGAACTATGCAGGCCTCTAAAGTTTCTGGTTTTTTCCCCTTGTTTTTACTAAAGGAAACAGAATTAATCACCTGACATATTCTTTCCATCATTTCTGCTTCTACTCTATCTCTAAGGAAATCCCTTGCATTCTTGTTGTTCTCAGTGTCAAATAATTTGTGATCATCCACGTCATGAAGTAAGGCACCATAAGCTATAACTTTTTTATCCGCCTCCGGATAAGCTTCGCCTATCTTAAGAGCCATTTTATATACTCGAATTGAATGATTTAAATCATGTCCATCTACATTTCCCTCAAACAAATTTTTTATATATTCAATTACATCATCATACTCAAACATATCTTCATATTCTTTCCTATTCAGCTTACTTATTAGTTATTTACTACTTATTCTCTCCCAAATCATTTATCTGGATTCCATTTTTCATAAGGAAATCCTCAAATTCTCTTAAATATGGTTCCTCCACCTTTCCCATAAAATTAACGACCATATAAGATCCTCCGTACCTTGGAGCCTTTGCCCAATAAGTATTTTCAAGAAAAATCCTATCTTCCCCTCTATATCTGCCAACACTGAGCTTCATATTCCCCTTAAAGAGTTCTCCATTTACAGCGTCAAATGTAAGGGTTTTTTCTTCAAACATTTCAGCTACAGATGGTCGACTTTTTTTGAGATAGATTGCAATTGGAATTATCATAAAAAATACAATCAAACCAACAAAGAAGAAAATAAGGATTCCCTTTATAAAAAGGTAAAGCGATATAAAAAAAAATGTCATCCAAAGTACCAGCAAACCCAAAAGTTTTTTCATGTATGAATCATCATTTTTTCTTACTTTAACAGTCGTAGTATACATAGTCACCTCAACTTATTTTTGATTTTATATTTGCATTTATATAGAATTTTTCTCCATATTATTCCCTACTTTTTAAACTCATTTCATTATATTGGAAATGTTATTATTCTTCAATCTCCAGGCCAATTTACATATAATATTTTTCAATCTCCAGGCCATATCACATCTAGCATTTTTCAGTCTCCAGGCTACTACAGGATTTCCTTTAGGTGCTTGTCATTTTCGGCAAGCTGAATCATAATCTGCCATTCGGCCACCTCCTTACATTCATGACTTAATACATTTTTCCACGGGCTGTCCTTTGGGTAAATTCACACAAAAAAACTGCTTTTGATTTGTATACCAAAAGCAGATTATATGTACTCATGAAATGCAATATATGCCGAAAAGGCACTGTCAGAATAACAGTTTCAAAATGAATACGATAATCTAATTCGGCCAATCGCTGTTCTGAATAATTATTTTTGAATGTGATACCCGCCATCAACATATATGTTAGTACCTGTCATATAGTCAGACATCTCTGAAAGCAGGGATACTACAACCGCGGATATGTCACCCGGTTGTCCAAGTCGTCCTTGTGGAATCAGGCTTTCCGACTGGGCTCTTACCTCCGGGTTATCGAAGGATGCTGCCGTCATTCCTGTGTATGTAAATCCCGGTGCCACTGAATTCACTTGAATATTGTAAGGCGCCAGGTCCAGTGCCATGGCTGAGGTAAGGGACATAATAGCTCCCTTTGACGCCGCATAATCCGCCATATTATTTCTGAATATATTGGCACGTATACAACTTATATTTACAATTTTTCCATTTTTCTGGGAAAGCATTGCATTTGCCACATACTTTGATACTATAAATGTACCTTTCATATTTACAGAAAGGGTTTTGTCGAAAGCCTCCGTATCCATTTCATAGAAAGGCTTTCCATTTCCCCATATTCCAGCTGCATTTACAAGGCCGTATATGGATCCTTGTTCTCGGATTATCCTTTCCACAAGGGCTTTTACTTTCTCCTCATCTCTAACATCTATCTGTACGTGAATATATTTAGAAGCTGGCTGATTCTCCGATTTATTACAGCCACAAGAAATCTCCCTGGAAATGCTATCTTCAGCCATATCTATTCCATATACTATTCCGCCCTCATCCAGTATTCTTAGGCAGCAGCTCTTTCCAATACCCGAAGCCGAACCTGTTACTATAAAAACCTTTTTTTCAAAAGTCATTTATAACACCTTCCTTCTAATGTTAACCGCAGCAATCTGATTTTTCATTCACTTTATTTGCTTTAAGACACATTGATCTGATGCAAGTGCAAAGCTCAGTCATTACTTCTGTATTTACTGAGTAATAGTGCCACTTACCTTCCTTTCTGTCATTAACAAGGCCACACTCCACAAGTATTTTCATATGATGAGATAGGGTTGGCTGAGTAATACTGAACTTTTCAAGTATTTTACATCCGCATTTTTCCTCTTCTGAAATCATATTTACAATCTCAAGCCTGGTTGAATCACCAAGCGCTTTACATACTACTGCTACATCAATTGCATTCATAATTTTAACCTCTCTTTCTTTTAACTTGTTTAATAAGTTCTTTTAATCACATGATTTATAAATTTCCCAAAACTTTCCCAAATAATTAAGGTAGGCTTAAGCCATATATAGATATCTGTCTATGTATATTAA
>JAILGP010000108.1 GCA_024696635.1 Eubacterium sp.
GTTTTTTATGATGATATTCGTAGTCACATTTGCTATATCCATCATTGCATATTGCATAACCTACACGGCAAAGAAACTGAGAGTAATATTACGTCATGAATATATAGCATATCA
The DNA here is from genome assembly GCA_024696635.1 of Eubacterium sp. Classification (GTDB taxonomy): domain Bacteria; phylum Bacillota; class Clostridia; order Lachnospirales; family Lachnospiraceae; genus Eubacterium_Q. The sequence continues at coordinate 115 of JAILGP010000108.1, forward strand.
CGTGATTGTAAAGAAGGTTGAAGACTCAACCGTAACCGTTGATCGGGACGGCAAAGTGTTTCATTACAAGGATTGTTCATGTATTGGTATACAGGCTAAGAAGATAAACAATACCGGGGCAACTCTTGTATTTATTCCGGATGATGTGCTGCTCGTACCGGATGAGGTAGTAAAAAATGAGATTTAGCATATTTCTAAAAATATTATCAATTGCATTTTTCATATTGGGATGTGTATTTTTGGTGCTCCAGGCTATTGATAATAAGAATTATGATAAGGAAGTCACTGCCGTTGTCACGTATGTTGAATCACATAAATCAGATGACGGCCGTTACACGTATAATGCGCATTGCAAATATAAAGTTGGAAATAAAGAATATACTTATGAAAATGGATGGTCAAAGGTTAGGTATAAGGAGAATGATGAAATTACGATACGCATTAATTCTGACTATCCGGAAAAAGCGAATAAACACTATTACAAGCTGGCAGCTATAGTGTTCTATTTTCTGGCTGTAATGTTATTTTTGGCCAGTTTTATAGATTCAGAAAGGTGATTGCAATATGATGGATAAGAAGGCGATAGCCCTCCTAAAAAAATACTATCTTCCATACAGGCCGGATGGACAACCATCTGAAACGGAAAAAGAAAGTGCTATTAAAAGCGGTATTCTTGTGCCTGATTCATCAATGACACACGATGAAATTGTTGCCGAGATTAAGAAACTTGCCGAGCGAATCTCTCTTGAATGTGCTGCTAAGGCATTTTTGTATAGCCTTTCAAGCGGTGACATGAGATACCGTTCTGCAGTATCGAGTCTTTTATGGGCAAAGGGACTTCCTGAGCATAAACTTATCTCCAATGGTGTGGAGAAGAACGATTGGCGTACGCCTGTCTGTGTAATCTGTGGTTGTTCTCACGGTTTTGATGGGGCTGAGATAGTGGATTGGAACAAATATGGAGTATTTCATTATCTTCCTCCGAAACAGTACGGCAGAGAGCCGGATTACACTTGTGCGGAATATGTATTAAATGATCTGCGTGAGTTTGAAAAACTGCCTGCTGTTGAACCTTGTGAAGAGGATTACCGTATACTGAACGGTTTATTTGCATGTGTAAAAGAGATGAAGCCTCACAATATGGATACTGCTCTGGTATCCGAGATACGTACGCGTAAATTCTTTGATGCAACGGGAAATGCAATTCACTGTATATTAGGCATACTTTCAGCCTGTGGAATACTGGAGGGTGCTGAAAACAAAGGATATCTTCATGAATATGTAAATTTTTCAGACCATGGCAGTGGGCGTGATGGTCTGACGTTTTATCCACTTATTTTCTGGCGTGGAAAAGATGGAGTGAATTATAATGCGGTAAATGAGATTTTTGGCAGCTTCAGCAAAGATATGCTTTCACCTGAGAAAGCTGTCCTTCCCGAAATTAAAGAGCCGGAAACTGTGAAGAATAAAACTGTTTCAAAGGCTGAACAGTACTTCACCAATGGCGTTTATTCGATTATGTTGACTGATGAAGAACGGCGTTATCTTGCACTTGATCCTGTTAATCCGAGTTGGGAGACAGTATCTATGTACAGTGTTACTTATCGGCTGAAAAAGCGTACAGTCATGTTTTTTGAAGGTAATACGATCGTCAAGGCAATCTACGAGGAACATTGCGTTAATGATGATGGTTCATATACCTGGAGACTTTACTGTGAATTTGATACCCGGCTTGAAACGGATAATAGGACGATGCTGCTGCCGCTGACTTCAAGGGGCAGGGCAAAACCGGTCACACCAACAAATGTTATGGCCATTAAACCATTTGGGTGTGATTTCTGTATTCAATTACGGGAGGATCATAGCAGGATATATGCTTATAACATGAGAAATTATCAGGTGATTCCTATTGGTGAAGAAGACCGTATTAAAAAGATCATGTCTGATGAAGATTTCCATGAATTTATGAAGTATTATATTTCAACATGTCCTGATGATTATTTTGAGCGCATCGCTGCGGTCAGGAATATGGAGCATCAGACAATCAGATTCGGTGCAGGAGATATATTCCGCTGTCAGGTGGATAGAACACATTACACTTATGGGCTTATACTTGGCAAAACGAGACAGATAGAGAAGTGGGATGAATTACCTGAGGTGCATAGCTTCCGTCATGTCATGATGCAGCCTATTATAGTGAGAATGTATGACTTTGTGACAACGGATAAGAATATGACAGATAAAGAGTTGGCTGACATGCCTTTGAGACCTCCGAAGCTCTATTCTGACTGCGATATATTGTGGGGAACGCACAAAATTGTTGCACATAAAAAGCTGGTACCGGAGGATATTCAGTTTCAGCTCCAGCTTGCCAGACAAGTAAAAAAGAGTAAGCATGATACTATATTTACGGCGGAATGGATAGTAAAATTTGCTCCGGGAAATCCTAAACCTAAAATGACTACGCCAAAGACATTGTATGTGGAATGGGGGTTTACTTCATTTGAGATACCATGGGATATTGTTCCTGACAATATCCGCAAGATGCTTGACGAAGGAATGCATTTTGACGGCGGAGCAGCTCTGGATATTATCGGAGATTACTGTGGTAAGTCGCTTGCAGATATACTGAAAGAATCGCCGGGAAATCTGATCCAATATGATCTTTTATTACCTGAGAATCGTGATAAATTCAACCTTATCATGAATTTCCTTGGCCTGCCTGATGACTGCACAATTGATGACTTTGCTGAAAAATACGGTGGTATCTCAAGGCAGGAATTTATTGAATTAATTGAGAAAAGATAGTTTATGAAAGAGTGCATTCTGTGTATGGAATGTGTGAGAAACTGCCCGAAGAAGGCACTTTGAATTTCAGTAAAACTTACTACGAGGTATGACTCCGAGCCATGTCCAACGGTATTGGACATAAACAGAGAATGCCCGTATTTCTTAGCTTTCAGCGGATTCGCTGTCTATGGTAAAGACTTTTTAAAGTTTTGGGTGTAGATTTAAGCCATCACAAAACGGAGGTAACGTTAATGGACATGGTAAAAATGGGAAGTTTCTTAGCAGAGCTTCGAAAGGAACACAATCTTACACAAGCTGAGTTGGGCGAAAAACTGGGAGTGACTAACAAGACGATCTCACGCTGGGAGACAGGAAATTATATGCCGCCGGTTGAGATGTTGGAGGAACTCAGCAACATGTATGGTATGACCATTAACGAGCTCCTGAGTGGTAAAAAATTATCCACGGAGGAGTACAAAGAGATGGCAGAAACAAACATCAAAGAAACATTAAAGGCAAGTACATTTGAATTAAAGGAAAAGCAGGAATACTTCAAGAAGAAGTGGCTTCGGGATCACGTGGCGGTCATGGTCTTTGTAGGCATCTGCATTATTGGGGTTTTCGTTGCAGGTGCAATCATGAGAAATTCCCTGGTCGGCTACGTGGCTATACTAATGCTGGTTTTGGCACATGGCTGGAGAAATAACGCCATGATGACCTATGTTGAGAGATATGCCTTCGATGGTAGTGAAACTTCAAAAAAGCCTGACATGTAAACATGACGGGATAATGTGTTGGCACTTTATATCGGAATTTAATACACTACCCAACAACACCCTCAAGGCGTTTATGAAAAACTCATAAACGTCTTTTTATATTTTCAGAAAGAAGGTGACACCAATGTCAAAACGATGCAGGCACATCTCGGTGCGCTTAAACCCGGACGATCCGAAGCACGTTCATATCATAGATGTGCTTGATGATCTGAACCTTGATGTGCACAAGTCAAAGAATAGGTTTCTGGTAAATGCCCTCGTCTACTACATCAATTCCATGGAGAGCGGAACCCTAACCTATACCGAGGTAAAGCGCAAGCAGGAAATGGAAACCTATGTTACGAGAAAAGAGCTTGAAGAGGCTCTCTATATCAACCGTGAGGCTGTTAGGAGAGAGCTTTATGAGGACATCATCAGGATGTTCGGAAATGTGATAATGAGAGCAGAAACCGGTGACAACAAGCCGGATAACCATACAAATGGGCCGGAAGGAGGTTGATGAACACGCGCCCACATATAGATTTTTGCAAGGCTACCGACATCGGTAGCTATTTTATTTAGGAGGAATTAATTAATGATGGATTACGAATTATTCAAAGCAACTGTTGTTAAGGAGCTGCCAAACTATCTCTCGCCTGAGCACAGGGATGTGGAGCTTCGAACCCGTTCTATGACGAAGGTGAATCAGACCAAAGACAGCTTAGAATTCTATCAACCCGACGACAAGGGGAAGGGTGGCATCGCTCCCACATTTTATCTCGATGACCTTTATGAGCATTACAAGGAATGTGAGGACATCCGTCAGGTGCTTCACGATACGGCGGGCAGATATGAGAGCGCTATGATGAGCATGCCGAACTTTTATCTCGAAGAGCTGAATGCTGATTTCATCAGGAAAAATGTGATCATGACCCTTGTAAATACCGAGTCCAATAGGGACCTTTTGGAGAAGATGCCTCATAGAGAGATAAACGACTGCTCTGTTATGTATCGTGTGGTATTCACGGTTGAGGGAGAAGCTTGTTAAGCACTTTAGAAATCTCGACAAGCATCAGACAAAGATCGTTCTTGATGAGCTTAAGGGTGGACTTGCCGAAGAGAAGATACTTGAGGTCATAGGAAAAAAGTAACAGCTCATGAAATGGAGCAAATGTTTATACGGATCAAGAAGACAATCTCAGAGGAACCGGCAGAAACTAAGAGGATTGCAGAAAAGAAGCAGACTGATCAAAAGATTGCCAAAATACTGATAAAAGCCTGAAGGTAGATAGTTCTGAAATACAATCTGAAACCTCGTTAAATCCTGAGACTCAGAGATGAGGTAGAGAGGATGCGTTCAGGTGAAAAAAGCGAAAAAGACGACAAAGAACCTGGACAATATATGTCCACCCGCGAACCTCCGGAGTACACCACAGTGATGAAAACTCCAACAGGATCCACCCACATAATCCAGGTAGAACAGACAGCAAAAGGACGCCCGACACTTCCAAGGCTTCTTGCTCGAATAGCAGGTTTCAATTCATCCTATCAAACCCTCATCAATCTCCTGATTCAAAAGCGTTTGGATGAATCACAACTAAGCGCCATCAAAAAAGCAAAGAGAGAGGGCTTCAACGAAAAGAAGCTAAAACTCCTTGTGGAAAGCGACCTGTCGGGTGATGAACTATTGTCGGTCATTGATTTATTTATGCAGGAAAAGGCGGTGAAGTAAATGTCAGAATTAGCGGATGCGATACAGATCATAAGACTTACCATTGACGGAGTGGAGATCGCCATGAAGCTTGGCAGTGCCTCTCTTGGCACCATGCAGAAAGCAGCAAAGTTTCTTAAAGGTATGCTCGAATACGAACAAGCAGATTTAGAGTTACTAAAGAATCTCATAAAACAAGCAAAACAAAAAAGAGAGAAGAAAACATGAACAACAAGAAAAGAACAATAACAAAAGGTATGATCAGAAAGAAGCAGATAACAGTATTTGCGGGAAACAAAGTCAAGTGTAGCTTACCATCAATGATGGCAATACTTTACACACTTTTTTTATCTACACCGATGTCTATGCTGTAGATA
>JAILGP010000153.1 GCA_024696635.1 Eubacterium sp.
CTAAATTTATCCATGAAATATTTTCATATAAAAATATATAGTTAAAAGAATATATTATAAACATACATAAATAAAAAATTATAATATAAAGTAAGCCTGTTCAATAAATGAATATTGAGCAGGCTTATTAGTGAGAGAGTAATAACGATTACTGTCAAGAAGATATTATTTATAAGCTGGACATGTAGGAGGGTTAATTGCCACACCCTGCATAGCTGCCCCGGATTTGCCATTTGTTACATAAATACAGATTTCACCATCAGGATTAATACCTATAGCCCATCCTCCAGGAACAAAATCATTAAAGCTTGAAAGAAGGTATGAAAGGTTTGATTTGCTGCTGTCTGTAGGTGAAACTGATTTTGTGAATTTGATTTCTGGTGGCTGGCAGGTTTCATCCATTACCTTCTTAAGTTCTGATAGATCAACACTGCTTGTTCCAAAGTATGACCACTCAGTATCGCCGTTCTTAGATACCAGTAATATAGTTGATGAGTTTGCTGTATTTGATTTAGTGATAGAATCAACCTTCATAACTGCTTCGTAGATTTCCTCAGTTGACATACAGGCTTTAAATGCAGTTTCGATGGAATCTGCTGCTGCCACATCATCAGCTTTTCTTGATTTATCAATATATCTAATAATTGTTGGTGCAATTGAAATTGATATAATAGCTATAATAGCAATTACGATTATAAGTTCGACCAATGAAAAACCTTTGTTGAAAAAAGCTTTATTATTTTTCATAACCATCCATCCCTTCTTTTATTTTACCCTATTCCTTTTAACTTATTGTTTTTTATCTCTTATTACAGCTGAGATTTGCTATTTTTGTGTATCTGCAGTAATTCTATAAAATCAATATTTTGTGATTTTTATAAAATTTGTACTTTTTTATAAAAATCGTATATAAAAAAAATGTGCAAAAGCTTAACCTCTTGGAAACCGCCAGAAATAGCCATTCTTTGAGATTTTATATTTTTTTCCTAAAAGTGAATTCTTTGTGAAATAGTGGGAAATGTGAATTGGCTGTGAATCGCTAGTGACAGACCTGTGAATAAAATCACTATATGGTTTAAGTAAAATCACTATAGGGTTTAAATTTTTATATTTTTTGAATATGGGATATAAACATTTTTTATGGCTTAATGTGGTATAAACAATATTTTCTTATGGTGTCGTAATTATAATTACTATGTTATAATGGCAGGGTATTTTTTTTAGAATATATGGGTTAAATTATAAAAAGAAGTTTATCAAGGGAGCTTAACTTAATATGACTTTAAAGGAATTAGAAATTGGCTGCACAGGGCTTATCCAGGAGGTAGGTGGAGAAGGAGCCTTGAGACAGCATTTTCTTGATATGGGCGTAATCCCCGGAGTGGAGGTTACCCTGATTAAATATGCACCCTTAGGGGATCCCATGGAGCTTAGGCTTCATGGTTATGAGCTGACGCTGAGACTGGCTGATGCTGAAAAGATTAAGATTACAGAATGTTCTGGTGATAAAGAGGCGTCATTAAAAGAGTCGTTACCCAAAAAGTCGTCATCAAAGAAAGATACAATTAAAAGGGAACATCCCGGACTTGGTGAGGGTGGTATATATCACGATAAAAGTGATGAGAATCCTTTGGAAGAAGGGACACTTCTTACCTTTGCTCTGGCGGGAAATCAGAATAGCGGAAAGACAACCTTATTTAATCAGCTTACTGGTTCTAATCAGCATGTGGGTAATTTCCCAGGAGTCACAGTAGATAGAAAGAGCGGAGCAATTAAGGGTAGAGATGATACTGAGGTGGTGGATCTCCCGGGTATTTATTCTCTTTCTCCCTATACTGATGAAGAGATTGTTTCAAGACAGTATATTATAGGGGAGAAGCCTAAGGGTATAATAAATATAGTGGATGCCATGAATATAGAGAGAAATCTCTATCTTACTATGCAGCTTATAGAGCTTGATATACCTATGGTTGTGGCTCTTAATATGATGGATGAGGTTCGTGGAAATGGAGGTTCTATCAGAATCAATGAGATGGAGGCTCTTCTCGGCGTTCCGGTGGTTCCTATTTCGGCTTCTAAAAATGAAGGGGTTGATGAGCTTATAAATCATGCTCTTCATGTAGCTAAGTATCAGGAAAGTCCGGGTAAGATGGATTTTTGTGATCAGTCGGATCATGGGGGAGCTGTACATAGATGTATTCATGGAATCATGCACCTTATTGAGGACCATGCTAAAAGGGCAGGTATTCCTGTTCGTTTTGCGGCTAACAAGGTAATAGAAGGTGATAAAAGGGTTCTTGATGTTCTTAAGCTTTCAAAGAATGAAGAGGAAATGGTTGAGCATATAGTTCTTCAGATGGAGGAGGAAAGAGGACTTGACAGGGCGGCAGCCATAGCTGACATGAGATTTGCCTTCATAGATAAGCTTGTTAAAAGAACAGTAGTAAAGCCAACTGAAAGTAAGGAAAGGGAAAGAAGCGAAAGGATTGACCGCATATTAACAGGCAAATACACCGCTATCCCTGCATTTATCCTTATAATGGCTATTATTTCTTACCTTACATTTAATCTTGTGGGGGCCTGGCTCCAGGAAGCACTGGAATATGGTATTGGATTTCTTACTGATAAGATGGACCAATTGCTTACAACCTGGAAGGTAAATGAAGTAATACATTCCCTTATTATAGATGGAATATTTACGGGAGTGGGAAGTGTACTCAGCTTCCTGCCTATAATCATACTCCTGTTTTTCTTCTTATCCCTTCTTGAGGATACCGGATATATGGCAAGAGTTGCATTTGTAATGGACAGACCACTTAGAAAGCTGGGACTTTCAGGAAGAAGTATAGTTCCTATGCTTATAGGCTTTGGCTGTTCTGTACCAGGAGTTATGGCCAGCAGAACTCTTCCTTCAGAACGTGACAGGAAGATGACAATAATGATGATTCCATTTATGAGCTGTACTGCAAAGTATCCTATTTATGGATTCTTTGTAGCTGCATTTTTTCCTAAGCATGGGGCTTTGATTGTAGTGGCTCTTTATCTTATTGGAATCATAGTGGGAATAATTACAGCTGTGATTTCTAAAAAAGCTGTTTTTAAAGGTGAGGCAGTTCCCTTTGTTATGGAGCTTCCTAATTATCGCATGCCTGGTTTAAAAAATGTAGGTCAGCTGCTTTGGGAAAAGGCTAAGGATTTTCTTATGAAGGCCTTTACCATAATATTTGTAGCTACAATAATTATATGGTTTTTGCAAAGCTTTAATATTCATCTTGGACTGGCTGAGGATGCTCATGATAGTATTCTTGCTATATTTGCAGGAGGGCTTGCTCCTTTCTTTAAGCCCCTTGGCTTTGGAGACTGGAGAGTTGTAACTGCACTTATAACAGGTTTCATGGCTAAGGAAAGCGTTGTTTCTACACTTACTATTCTCTTTGGAGAAACATCAGCTCTTTTGGCGAACATTAGTCCTGCTGCGGCAATGGGACTTCTGGTTTTCTGCCTTCTCTATACACCTTGTGTTGCGGCTATAGCATCAGTCAAGAGAGAACTTGGATTTAAATGGGCCCTGGTTATGGTTATTCTTCAGTGTGGAGTAGCCTGGGTAGCTGCATTTGTTATTTACCATGGTATATCAGCTATTGCTTCTTTGATGGGGCTTGGATTTTTATTCTATTAACGAAATATAATAAATAATAGTGTCGGTTAGCCTGTAAATTAGTTTTATTAGCAGACGGACCGGCATTTTTTTTATGGCTATAAGTTATAAAAATCGTAAAAAATCAAAACTATCTAAGAATTTTTTAGGTTTTAAAGAAAATATACAGATGGTAAAATGTTTTTGAATTATATCATGTGGATTTCTTTGCCTTCTGCATGATTTGTATACTTATTATTTTTACTTGTATGCTATATATTTGATTATAAATATGCATTTTCAATAAAAAGTATTAATTTGGGTAATAGACCAAGAGGTTGAGGGGTTTTATGATAAAAGTTTTTCTGGTGGAAGATGAATATGCAATCCGTGAGGGTATTAAAAAATCCGTGGATTGGGAGAAAAATGATTTCTGTCTTGTGGGCGAAGCTGGTGACGGAGAGATGGCATTTCCCAAAATATTAAAAACCAGACCGGATATTCTTATTACTGATATTCGAATGCCTTTTATGGATGGACTGCAGCTTTCGGAATTAGTTAAGAAGGAGCTGCCTGATATAAAGATAGTTGTTCTTAGTGGCTATGATGATTTTAATTATGCTAAGAAGGCTATCTCTATTGGTGTGGAGGAATATATTCTTAAGCCTGTATCAGGGGATGATCTTATTAAGGAGCTTAAGAAGATTTCAGAGTCTATAATAAGTCAGAGACAGGAGGAAGAAGCTAAGGAGAAATATCTTAAGGATATGGAGGAAATCCGTGCCCTTGAGAGACAGAAGTTTATTCATGATATGATCGATGGTAAGATATCCATGCAGGAATCCCTTGGTCAGGGGCGTGAGCTGGGAATCGATATAACAGCAACCCATTATCTTATTGTTCTCTTCCAGGCCTTTCATAAAAATCCTGGAAATGGGGATATGAATACCTATTCTGGAGATACAGAGGAAATATATAGAAGAATCCGAGAAACCTATGATGGCCTTGAAAATGTATATCTTTATGAACAGGTGGGGGATGTGCTCTGTTTCCTTGAAAAGTCGGACAGTCTTGATGAAATGGAAGTAAATATAAATCGGGGCGTCAAAATTATTAAAGAAATAATGGATGACTATGAGGATTGGATATATTTTATATCCGCCGGAAAGCCTGTGGATAGAATAAGGGATGTTAATACTTCTTATAGGGACGCCAGCAGAAAATTCGCAGATAGATATATGTTAGAGGAAAGCTGTGTCCTTATTGGAAAAGATGATGTTCCATTAAGTCAGAGGGCTAAGATAAGGGAAACCATTGAGGCGGAAAAGGAAAGCTCATCTGCAAGGCTTGATATAAATAATTTCGATATTACAAGTCTTGATATAAGCGGAATAGATATTAAAATGTTATCTCAGAAGACTATATTACATTTCCTTAGAAATGGTACCTTGTCTGAGGTTAATGATCTTGTGGGAGAATACTTTAATAGTATTGGAGAGGATGCGCTGGAATCGGTTATGTTCCGTCAGTATATTCTCATGGAATCCCTTCTCAGTGGAATGACATTTCTTGATTCAATGGGTCTTTCAAGAGAAAAGGCATCTGATATTTTAGGAGACCTGAGGGACCCTATTAAACATGTGGCTACAGTAGCTGCTTCAAGAGACTATATATGTCTTCTTCTTAATAGGCTGATAGATTATAGAAATCAGGTGTCAGACAAGAAGTATACTGAGATAATTGAGAAGGCCAAGAGGTTTATTCAGGAGAATTTCCAGAATGAGGATATGTCCCTACAGCAGGTGGCCTCCTATGTAAATGTAAGCTCTAATCATTTCTCTGCTGTTTTCAGGAAGGAAACAGGAGAAACCTTTATTGATTATCTTACAAGGGTAAGAATGGATAATGCAAAGGAGCTACTTACATGTACTTCTATGAAAACCTCAGAAATAGGCTTTGAGGTTGGCTATAAGGACCCACATTATTTCAGTTATATATTTAAAAAGGAAATTGGTATGTCCCCTAAGGAATATAGAAGGGCAAAGAAAGAGTGAAGGAAATAGACTTTGAAAATTGAAAAAAAACGGAGCAGCAAGATACAATCCAAGCTGATCAAATATATATGGATATGTCTTATTCCCCTTATTATACTCTTCAGTATAGCTATTGTAAGGCTTTATGGATTTTATCAGCAATATGATCTTCTGGTACGTAATATAACAAGTGCAAATGAATATAATATGAGCTTCAAGGAATCTATGGATGAGATGATGTATAAAATCATAATAGGTTCTGCCAACTGGACCAATGCCAGTGAGAAGCTGGAAAATGAGGATCCAAAGGCCCTTATTGCCGAGGCCAGGGTGCATTTTGAAAATCTGAGAAATAAGACTACTGAGGATAATGTAAGAGCTGATCTTACTGCCCTTATCAAGCTTATGGGAATACTGGATGAGCGTGTAGATGATATTCTGATAAATGTAGAAGAGGGCGGCCATTATGATGAGAATATAGAAATGCTGGATATGAATATCAGGACCCTGACTTCCCTTATTCAGGAGGATATTCAGAAATACATCTATGATGAGGCACAGAACATGGAGATGCTTCGCCGCCAGGTTGCCAATAGTATCCTGATTACCATAAGATTTATGATATTAGGTCTTATAATCATACTGGTGGTAATTTATTTTCTTTCCAGAAGGCTTTCCCACAGGATTACGGAGCCTATTACGGAGCTGGTAAATGTTACGGAAAGGTTTGCTGGAGGAGATTTTACAGTTTCCTGTGAGTTGGATAGTAATGATGAGATGGAGAATCTTGCTGATAGCTTTAACTCTATGGTTAAAGAGATTGAAAACCTGATCGAGGATATTCATAAAGAGCAGGAAATAGCCAAGGATGCAGAGCTCAGGCTCTTGCAGGAACAGATTAATCCACATTTCCTATATAATACACTGGATGCCATAGTCTGGGCGGCGGAAGCCGGGGAAAATCAAAAGGCAATCCAGATAATAAAGGAGCTTTCCAGCTTCTTTAGAATATCTCTTAGTAAGGGCGAAAGTCAGATTACTATAAAAAATGAACGTGAACATGTGAAGAATTATCTGGAAATACAGCGTTACAGATATCAGGATATTCTTGATTATGAGATTGATATTAATGATGACATACTGGACTATCATATTCAGAAGCTTACTCTCCAGCCTATAGTGGAAAATGCTCTCTATCATGGTATTAAAAATAAGAGAGGTGGAGGCAGGATAAGGGTTGAGGGCTACCTGGATGAAAATAATGATAAGGAAATTGTATTTAAGATAATAGACAATGGAATCGGCATGGAAGAGGAAGACCTGGATAAGCTGAGAAGAATAATTTCAGGCAATATAGTGATGGATGACCAGGCCGGTTTTGGTATGGCAAATGTAGAAAAACGTATAGAAATGATGTATGGCAGTGAATATGGAATTAAGGTGGACAGCAAATACCAGGAGGGTACAACAGTGACTGTCAGGATTCCAGCCCTGTAGAATAATAAATATAATTCAGAAAAAAATTGGAATGAGAATAATTATAAATATTTAGGAAAATGAAAAATAAGAAAAAAAATAATATTTTACATAAACAATTGAATAAAGGATTCTTAAAGTGTTCTTTCAGTAAATTTAATTATTCCTGGACTCATTTTTTTTATCTCTTAATCATAAGTCTGAGTCTTTCTGTATTTATGACAGCCTGTGGGGATGCACAGGCGGAGGAGGAGATAGAACCAACCCAGTGTATTAGTGTGGGCTTTTCTCAGCTGGGAGCGGAATCTGACTGGAGGGTTGCTAATACAGAATCCATAAAGAATTGTCTTAGCAGGCATAATGGTTTTGAACTTATGTTTGATGATGCCCAGCAGAAGCAGGATAAACAATTCATTGCCATAAGAAACTTTACCCAGCAGGAGGTGGACTGCATAGTTCTTGCTCCAGTTATGGAGACGGGCTGGGACACTGTTCTCGAGGAAGCAAGGGATGCTGGAATCCCTGTAATTGTTGTGGATAGACAGGTTAAGGTTACGGATACTTCACTTGTTACGGCCTGGGTTGGTTCGGATTTTAGTAAGGAGGCTGATATTGCCTGCCAATGGCTGAATTCCTTTACTAAGGCTAAGGGTATAGAGGCTGGTGAACTTAATATAGTAGATATACAGGGAACCCTTGGGGCAACTGCTCAGATTGGAAGAACAACAGGACTTGAGAAGGCCTGTATTAAATATGGATGGAATCTTCTTGCCAAGGTGCCGGCTGACTATACACAGACTAAGGCCAAGGAGGTAATGCAAAACCTTCTCAGAAATTATGAGAATATAAATGTAGTCTATTGCGAAAATGATAATGAAGCCATAGGTGCCATAGAAGCCATAGAAGAATCAGGTCTTAAGGTGGGTACAGATATAAAGAATGGTGAAATACTTATCATATCATTTGATGCTGCTAATTCGGGACTTACCAAGGTCTTAGAGGGTAAGATAGCCCTTGATGTTGAATGTAATCCCCTTCAGGGTGCTGAGGTTCAGAAGCTGGTTAAGGCAGTTATAAATGGCACGGAATATAATAAATATACCTATATAGAAGAAAGGGCATTCTGTCTGGATGATACTGTTAAGAGCGTGACTGTGGATGATCAGGAGTGTAAAATCACAGTCCTTACCCAGGATATTCTTAATTCCAGGGAATACTAGGGTAAAAAATATTATAAATATAGCGTATTAAAATAAAACAAATTAAAATAAAACAGATTATAAATAAAGAGTCTTTTTCATAAGATATGCAAGG
>JAILGP010000163.1 GCA_024696635.1 Eubacterium sp.
AAATAGAGTTTCATATAAAGGTTTAGATATTTATTTAATAGTAAAAAAGGAAGTGATTTTATGAATCTTTCATCACTTATAATATTAGTAATTCTAGCAGTACTACTCTTCTTTGCCATTAGATATTTATATAAGAATGGCACCTGTGGAGCTTGCCCTGATAAGGGAGGCTGTTCTGGTCATTGTAGCAGCAGGGCTATGAAAAAGCATTTAAAAGAAGACCCACTTTATAAAGAAAAGGATATGCAGATAGAAGAAATCATAAAAAAGCATAAGGTCTAATAATTTAGATTTTTTATAAAATAAATCATTAAAAAGCATAGAATCTTATAATTTAAATTTTTTAATAAAAGAGAATATTAAAACATAGTATAAATAATAAAATGAGCGAGAAATGGAGCGGTGGATATATTTCCCCGCTCTTCTTTTTATTTACCAAAACTATTCATTATGATATTATAAAAAAATCCGACAATATGGCATTAGGAGGAAAATAATAAGTGGAAGAAAGTAAGAAAACCTGGTCAGGAAGCACTTTAAAGCTGATAGCTATAGTTACAATGCTCATTGACCATATAGGTGCTGTAGTATTGGAGAAAGGTATTCTTCTAGATATTGATACTCAGAATGATCATTCCATGGATTCTGTAGTTCTAATAGACATGCTGCTTAGAATTATAGGCAGAGTTGCTTTTCCAATTTTTTGCTTTTTATTAATTGAGGGCTATATTCATACAAGAAGTAAATTAAAATATATGCTCAGGCTTCTTATATTCGGCCTGGTATCTGAAATCCCATTTGATATAGCCACTAATAACTCATTAATATATTTTGAATATCAGAATGTATATTTCACCCTGCTATTGGGAATAATAACTCTTTATTTATGGGATCTTATAATCAAAAATCCAGAAGAGGATCCTATGAAATGTTTTAAGCAGGCAAAAGCATCAAAAAAATTCCTTGCAATAATCACTCTTATTGCAATGCTTGCTATAGCAATACTTGCACATACTGATTATGATGCAACGGGTGTATTTCTTATATTTGTATTATATTTTTTCAGATTTAAAAGGGCACCAAAATACATCATATCAATATTTACATTCATACTAGCTAGTATATTAGAAATCTTTGCAGCACTGTCCTTCATAGCATTTGAAAAATATAATGGCAAAAGAGGATTAAATCTAAAATATGTATTTTATGTTTTCTATCCTGCTCATCTTCTGATACTGGTTCTTATCAGATATCTGGTATGTGGAGTGGGAATTAATTAACAAAAAAAGACTCTTTACCATGATTGACTTAGCATGGTAAGGAGTCTTTTTATATCATCAGCCATATTTTTGTTTTAGCTACTTTTTTTATTTTTCACTATACTTTTTATATTATTTTCTCATGGCCGTCTTTTTTACAGCTGGTTTAACTGTTCCAACCTTCTTCTCTTCCTCAAATAATTTTTTACTGTCCTTGGAAAGAAGTTTTTCACGATAAACCTCAATCCTGGCATTTCTCTCTTTATTTACAAATGTATTTGGATACATCTTCTGCAAGGCTTCAAATGTTTCATAAACATGAAGTGCTGTACGAATTCTTGGCTGCTCACGCTTTGCCTTTGAAGGTAGATTAACTCTATCAATGCCCTTATTATTATCTCTAATTCTCTCAGCTTCTTTTTTCTCAAGATAGTTTTTAGCATCATTCATGGCCATATTGACCTTAATAGAAAAGGTACCTAAAAGCTTTTCATAATCCCTTTTACTACTCTTAGATGGATCTGTTAATAAATCCTTAAAAGAGCTTACCCATCTATCCAATTTTTCAACATGAGTTCTTAAATCTGAATATTCCTTTTTCTTATTATACATAAAGGTATGATCATTTGCTTTAAGACTCTTTGCCAGATTATGAACATCAGCTATAACATTTTTAATTCCATCTTTATCAAAGCTATATAATTCTCCAAGATTTCCACCTGGTCTCTTGGTAGCACCACTAGAGAAAGGAATAGGACTTATCTTATCATCAAGCAATCCATAATGAGAAGGCAGCTTAGAATTTCTTTTAACACATTCTGCTAAATCTATATCTGGTGTTTTTACAGACAATACATTCAGATCATCCTCAAGCTTATCATTAAGAATATCAAATGTGAATAATAAATCCTGACCTGATTTATTAGATAAATTACAATTGGTACTAAGTTCAGACTTCCAACCCTTTAATTCCTTGATAACAAATTTATAACCTTCCTTCGCAAGTTCTAGTTTTTCCTCACTAATAGGTTTTCTGTTATTTCCCAGGTTATAAGGTTTCATATAATCAAATAAGACCCTGAAATTTTTTTCCATTTCAGCAATCTTTTCGGCATTAGCATCGCCATTTTTAGTAATAGCCTTTACAATACCTGTTGCTTTCTTTATTAATCTCAATGTACTAAAAACCTGAAGAGTTCCAGTCTTTTCATTAGCATTAATATTTATATTTTTAACATCAATTTTCTGATTTTTATCTCCCAAATAATTAAGAGGCTTATTATTTGCTTTATACCCGTATTTTGCCGGAAGCTCTCCATATTTTTTCGCCGCCTGAGAAAGGGTTATTTTACCAGGTTTCATGCTTTTTAGAACATGGTAATCATCCATGATTTTTTCTCTTATAATATTAATATAGAAAAGACCAGAGGGTTTTGTTTGGCTGGATTTTTCACATTTCTCTAATAGAACATCTACATTATTAAGAGCGGTTTCTGCCTGATTCCTAAGCTTCTTCAGTTCACCTGAATTAGGAGCCAGGTATTTCTCAGTTTGAGGATTCTTTAATGCTTTAACAGAATTATAAAAATTCTTACAAGATATTCTCAACTTTTCCCATTCAGGCTTATTTGTTTTTTCATTATTACGAGCTGTAGCATTTATTCCCCTTGCAAGAAGCGTGGCTATGCTCATAATTTGCATATCTTTTTCAGCCCTTTTATCAGACTTCATCTGTAATTCAGGATTAGAATATTGACTAACAATGCTACTTTCTGGCACATTCGCCTCCATCTGAGGCTGACTTACCTGATTTTGTCTTGCCATCTCCATATTTATGGTATTCAGTCCAGGATAATCAAACCCATTCATCTGGTTCTGGTTCTGATTTACTTGATTTTGCTGATATGCCATATTTATGGTATTCTCTCCAGGATAATCAAATCCACCCATCTGGTTCTGGTTCTGGTTTACCTGATTTGCCATATTTATGGTATTCTCTCCAGGATAATCATATTCACCCATCTGGTTCAGGTTCTGATTTACCTGATTTGCCATATTTATGGTATTCTCTCCTGGATAATCATATTCACCCATCTGGTTCTGGTTCTGATTTACCTGATTTGCCATATTTATGGTATTTATTCCTGGATAATCTGGTCCATTCTCTGGGTTCTGCATTGGATTTATCTCATCATCCAACATAGGATTATGATTTTCCATCTGGATATTATTCTGATTATTATTTTCAGGTTTAACCTGCATTACATTTTCATTTAATTTATTCTTTGTTGCAGCTTTAACATAATTAAGGTTACTATCAATTGATTCTTTATCAAAACTCATCTCCTTATCGTTAGCTTCCAAAATTGTTTTATATTCTTTAACTGCATCCCCAAAATTTGTTTTATAATTTTCTGCAGATGAAATAGTACTTAATATATATTTGTCAGCGGTAAGCCTCTGCTCCATATATAACAAAATACCAATAAAATTCAAATTCCGATCCTGACTTGTTCTAAGATAGGTCTCTTTATATTCTTTGAGAGATTTAATTGCATTATCATATTCTTTTCCCAGATTATTCAGTGATTCTCCATTTACATCACTACAATAACTCTTCTTATTTATATTACAAAACATATTTGAGCTATTTATCAGGTTACTTAATGAATTTTTAAATACATTAAACTGATTATAATAATTACCAGAATCTATATTAAATACAAAATCATTTACGCTTGAAAGCATTTCATTCATCTTAGTTGCATATAATCTTCCGTCAGGCATAGTAAAACCTCCCTAATACATAACATTTAAATTATTCACTTTATTTTTTTCAGAATAATATATATATGACAACAAAAGAGCAACAATTAAAAAATTGTATTATATAATTCAAATTATTTATTTATAATGCTTCGGTTTCTTTAAACGTTTTATTAAAAGTATGGTAATTGCTATAGCTGAAACAACAAGTAATACTATTATTATAGCAATTGGAGCAGAGTCCCCAGTCTTAGCTGATGTTTTATCTGCTGTCGATGTTTTTGCAGGCGTCTGATTTGCTGAATTACCATTCTTATCCGGTTCACTTACATCTGCAGGCTTTGTTGCTGTCTTCTCTGTTTGATTTTCATTTATCTCCTTACTTGGAGTATCTGTAGACTTATTATTGTCACCTCATCAATAATCTGCTAAAAATATAAATTTTCCCATGTGTAATAATACATAGAAGTTACCGCCACTGTCAATTTATATTCTAATAAAAACATCTATTTCAGCAAAAATGCCCCATCATTTCATAAAAATGATGAGGCATTTCTTTATATGTATATCAGTTTTTTAATTATATAACTAAGCTAGTTTATATTCCGTTTCCATAGCCTTATTATTTCTCTTAATGATAAATACTATTATAGCTACGAAACATGCTACTGCTATAAGTCCACCAAGGAATCCTGCGCCAAGTGCACCAGTTGTTATAAGTGTACCAACCTGGTATACAAGGAAACCAATTGTGTATCCTGTTGCAAGCTGAAGTCCGATTGCTCCCCAAAGCCACTTAGGACTCTGCATCTCTGAGTTCATAGCTCCAAGAGCCGCAAAACAAGGTGGAGTATAAAGGTTAAACATAAGATATGCAAGAGCTGCTACCTTTGTGATTCCCATTGCTACTGCAACTGCATTTCCTTCTCCAACAAGCTCAAGCTCATCAGGATCTACAAGGTTTGTGATTGCATAAACCGTAGCGATTGTACCTACTACATTCTCCTTTGCGATGAAACCTGTGATAGCTGCTGCAGCAAGCTGCCAAGCTGCAATACCTACGATAGGAACAAGGAGATATGAGAATGGTCCTGCGATAGAAGCAAGGATTGATGTATCTTCCATTCCTTCTTCAACAACCTGGAAGTGCCAGTTGAAGGTCTGCATAATCTGAACAACTGTATTACATACAAGAATAACTGTACCAGCCTTAATAATATATGCCTTACCACGCTGAAGCATTGAGAAAAATGCAAACTTAAGGCTTGGAACCTTGTATTCAGGAAGCTCTATAATAAAGAAGCTCTTTCTGAACTTAGCGCCTGTGATTGCCTTGATAAGAAGTGCTCCAAGAAGTACAAGAGCTATACCAACCATATATGCAACCCAGCTTACCCATTTTGATTCAGGGAAGAATGCGCCTGCAAAAAGTGCTATAACAGGAAGCTTAGCGCCACATGGCATAAATGTTGCAAGCATTGCTGTTGCTCTTCTTTCTCTCTGGTTACGGATTGTACGACATGCCATGATTGCAGGGATACCACAACCTGTACCTATAACCATAGGGATAACTGACTTTCCTGAAAGTCCAACTCTCTTGAAGATAGGATCAAGAACTACTGTTGCTCTTGCCATATAACCACAATCCTCAAGGAGTGCAATAAGGAAGTACATAACCATAACAAGTGGAAGGAATCCTACAACGGCTCCTACACCACCGATAATACCATCAACAAGTAAAGCGTAAAGCAGAGGATTTGCATCTGCCATCTTATCGCCTACCCAGCCTTGGAAGCTCTCTATCCAGCCAACAAGTATATCTGCAAGCCATGTACCAACAGTTGTCTGTGATACATAGAATACTACCCACATAATACCGGCAAAAATCAATATACCAAGTATAGGATTAGTAATAACTTTATCAAGCTTATCACCAAAGTTCTTATCTTTTGTAAATGTCTTTCTGACTTCAACATCCTTAACAATTGTATTTACAAAGTCAAATCTCTTTCTGTCCGCAGCATCTACAGCCTGCTTACTGTGAATATCAACTTCACCCTGAAGATATGGAGCCTTCTGACCCTTTCCTTCAAGAGCTACAGCAGCCTCGATTGCTTCTTTTATACCCTTATCTGATGTAGAAACAGTCTCTACAACAGGGCACCCAAGTTTTTCTGAAAGTTTCTTGGCATCAATTTTATTGCCCTTCTTATCATTCAGATCAGTCTTATTAAGTGCTACTACAACCGGAATCTCAAGCTCTAAAAGCTGTGTTGTAAAGAACAAGCTTCTTGATAGATTTGTTGCATCAACAATATTGATGATAGCGTCCGGATGCTCATTCTTAACATAAGCACTTGTTATACTCTCCTCTGAAGTAAATGGAGACATTGAATATGCTCCTGGAAGGTCAACAGCGATAAGTTCTTTAGAACCATCATTGTATGCCTTTTTGATTGGGCTTTCTTTTTTATCTACAGTAACACCAGCCCAGTTACCAATCTTCTCGCTTCGTCCTGTAATGGCATTGTACATAGTTGTCTTACCACTATTAGGATTTCCCGTAAGTGCGATTCTCATGGTCATTCCTCCTTGATAAATTTATTTCACTTTTCAGAGAAAACTTGATCATACACGAATTTTCCCGAACAGCTTAAATCGTTTTCACATTATAAATAAGAAACATATAACTTATTTGAATAACAGTTAATATATATTGTTATCTTTTAAACTATGTTAGATATATTTAACTAGAAGTGGCAAAATATATAGGGTTTTTTAATCCCCCATATATCACCTGATACAATATCTTATAAATTATACTCTTGATACTTTTCTTAATTATAAAGAACTTATTAAGTATTTCCCCTACTTATAACCCTTAAATATATATTCATATTACTTGTAATATATTTAGCTTATATCTCTATAGCAGCTGCAAGCTCCTGATCTATGCTATATCTCGCATCCTTAATAGATACAACCAGAGTTTTCTTCTGCTTATCTACAACAGTTATCGCTTCTCCGCTATAGCATCCTAACGAAAAGAGAAAGCTCTCCATCTCATCATCTCCGTCAGTCACAACTGCCTTTATAACATATTCCTTTCCAAGCTCTGCATCATTTAAATTCATAAAATGCTCCTTAATTTTATATTTCCCACAAAAAAAGCAGGTTAGATAATTCTAATCCCACTTAATTTATAATAATTATCCTAAAAAGTCAATAACTTTTCGTTAATTATATGAACTTTTTGTTAGCTTATATAATATATTTTATATTTATCAAATAATATTATAATTTTATGTACTTATAAGCATGTTTTCCCAAGAATTTAGCCAGACAGTGCTTAACGCAAAATATCAATATAGGACTTCATTTATTTAACTCCATAAATGAGCCATATAACTTATAAGACCAGCTATTCCAACCAAAACAATAAATGGAATAGTTCCAATAAGAGTTTCCTTTATACCCTGCTTATGAACTCTATCATTTCCTATAAATTTGTGAACTCCGTCTTTCTCTATAAGCTCCACCTCTTCGCCCTTCTCATAATTACAGAAGAACTGACTCTGCTTGGCATATACAGTACTTCCTCCATCAGTTTTGATAGTAAGCTCCATATAGGACCTATGAGTAAGAGGGTCCTCAGTTTTTTCAATTGATTTAATTTTACCTTTAACAGTATTCCAGCCCTTAAGCTTCTTAGCCTTTCTATGAGCGCTGCCGGCGGAACAAAAGTATAGTTCTACCAGAAATACTATTATAAATAAAATCATTACAATATTTTTAACCATAAATTATTTCCGTGCCTTTTCTATTGCATTTTTATTATTCTTTTAACCTTAAATAATATAATTATAAATATATTTTATAATATTAATTCTTATTATTTTCTTCCTTCTTATCCACAATAAACTGGGCTACGACAGGTGCCAGTGTAAGAAGAATAGCTACTATTGCAAGCATCTTGTCTGCTCCCTGCTTCTTAAGAGCCTTTGTATATGCGGCTTTAATATCCTTACGTTCACGTTTTTCCTGTTTTTTAGCCGCCTTCTTAGCAGCCTTTCTTTCCTTCTTTGCTTTCTTTAAAGATATACTCTTTACTTTTTTGGCCTTACTAACCCCATTCTTTTCCATAGCATCCACCTCCCAGATATATCTTGTTATTATAAACGTTTTGCAAAGTTCCGTAAAGGAAAAGAAAAAATAAGGTCCGCGAGTCACAGTAAAAAATACAAATTATCCCTAGTATGCCTCATAATAAAACAAAAAGAACACTGTCCTTTTAGCCCTTATGAAACTATATGGCGCCAGTGTTCCAATTGTTAAAATATATATAAAAGGGTTTTATGAAATCGCTTCTTTCATGCTCTTTATATAATCACTTACATAGCTTGCTGAATCTCTTCCATGCTCAGCAATTATCTTGATTATGGCAGAGCCTACAATAACTCCATCCGCATAAGCAGACATCTTCTTTGCCTGGTCTGGCTTTGATATACCAAAACCTATGGCAGCAGGAACATCTGTTACCTGTCTGATTTTTTCTACTATTTGCCCAACATCAGTTTTTATCTCGCTTCTTACACCTGTAACTCCAAGACTGGATACAACATAGATAAAACCAGATGCTTCCTTAGCTATCATGGAGATTCTGCTTTCAGATGTAGGCGCAATAAGGGAAACAAGATCTATATCATACTTCCTGCAGATATCAAGAAATTCTCCCTTTTCTTCAAATGGTATATCTGGAAGAATAAGTCCATCAATTCCTATTTCCTTACAGGTGCTTATAAATTTTTCTGAATCATAGGAGAAAACTACATTTGCATATGTCATAAATACCATAGGTACTGTGACATCCTTTCTGAGATTTCTCACCATATCAAATATCTTATCTGTTGTAGTTCCTGCACTCAGGGCTCTTATATTAGCTTCCTGTATTACAGGTCCCTCAGCTGTTGGGTCAGAAAATGGTATTCCAAGCTCAATCAGATCTGCTCCAGCTTCTGCAGCAGCCTTTACTATCTTCTCTGTAGTTTCCAGATCTGGATCGCCACAGGTTATAAATGGTATAAATGCCTTGCCATTTTCGAAGGCTTTCCTGATATTACTCATAGATATCCTCCCCTCTGTATCTAGCAATCGCAGCACAGTCCTTGTCGCCTCTGCCGGATATTGTGATTATGATTATCTTGTCCTTGTCCATCTCAGGCGCAATCTTCATGGCATGAGCCACTGCATGTGCTGACTCGATGGCAGGAATTATTCCCTCTGTTCTTGAAAGGTATTCAAATGCATTTACAGCCTCATCATCAGTAATTCCAACATACTCTGCTCTTCCAATATCATAAAGATAAGCATGCTCTGGTCCTACACCTGGATAATCCAGTCCTGCAGAAATTGAATAAACCGGAGCTATCTGTCCATATTTATCCTGGCAGAAATAAGACTTCATTCCATGGAATATGCCAAGTCTTCCTGTATTGATAGTTGCTGCTGTTTCAAATGTATCTATACCTCTTCCTGCAGCTTCGCACCCAATAAGTCTTACTCCCTCATCTGGAATAAAGTGATAGAAGCTTCCAATTGCATTGGATCCACCACCAACACATGCTAGAACCGCATCCGGAAGTCTTCCCTCCTTCTCAAGTATCTGAGCCCTTGCTTCTCTTGAAATAACAGCCTGGAAATCACGGACAATTGTTGGGAAAGGATGAGGTCCCATAACAGAACCCAG
The DNA here is from genome assembly GCA_024696635.1 of Eubacterium sp. Classification (GTDB taxonomy): domain Bacteria; phylum Bacillota; class Clostridia; order Lachnospirales; family Lachnospiraceae; genus Eubacterium_Q. The sequence continues at coordinate 9,772 of JAILGP010000163.1, forward strand.
ACAATAATGTGTATCACTAATACGTGTAGTCCATTCACGCATAGCCTCAGAAACTGCATCCTTCAGAGTTGCTGTTCCACTCTTTACAGGAATAACCTCTGAACCAAGGAGCTTCATACGATATACATTAAGAGCCTGTCTCTTAGTGTCCTCTTCTCCCATAAATACTACGCATTCCATACCCATAAGTGCAGCTGCAGTTGCTGTTGCTACACCATGCTGACCCGCTCCTGTCTCAGCTATAAGACGGGTTTTCCCCATCTTCTTAGCAAGGAGAGCCTGTCCCAGTACATTATTAATCTTATGTGCTCCTGTATGATTAAGATCCTCTCTCTTAAGATAAATCTTAGCTCCACCAAGGTCCTTTGTAAGTTTCTCAGCATAATAAAGTCTGGATGGACGTCCTGCATATTCATTAAAAAGAGTCTCTAGTTCCTTATTAAATTCAGGATCATTCTTATAATAGTTATACGCTTCCTCCAGCTCTATTACCGCATTCATAAGAGTTTCAGGTATATACTGACCACCATGAATACCAAATCTTCCTTTTGAAGCAGCTTCATTTGTATTTGAAGTAGCAGAATCAGCCAAGTTAGTTGAATTAGCCATATCTTCCTTCCTTTCATCTGATATTATTTTGATACTATACTTTTAAGTTTCTTCATCTTTTCCGGATCCTTCAGGCCATCTGTCTCTATTCCACTGCTGACATCTATGGCATAGGGATGAAGTTTTTCAATTGCTTCTTCTATATTGGTCTCATCAATTCCACCAGCCAGAAAATAAGGTCTTGTTACCCCCTCTATAAGCTGCCAGTCAAAGGTTTTACCTGTACCTGTTCCTGAATCAATAAGAACCATATCCGCACTTGTCAGCACCACATCTAAAAGAGAATCCCTTGGCAACTGAAAACATTTAATAACAGGGCAGTCCACCTTAGCCTTCAGTTCCTGAATATAATCTTCTCCCTCTTCTCCATGAAGCTGAACGATATCTACTATACCATCTTTTACAAGTTTTGTAACCTTGTCTATTTCTTCATTTATAAATACGCCAACAGCTTTTATATCAGGATCAAGAAGCTTTTTCATTTCCCCAGCCTTTTCATAGGTTACATATCTTCTTCTTCCTTCCACAAAGATGAATCCTATATAATCGGGATGAATTTCATTTGCAGCCTCTATATCCTGAACTCTCATCATCCCACACATTTTAATTTTGGTCTTATTTTCCATGGCCATAAAAGTTTCACCTCTTATATAAGTCCCTTAAGCTCCATAAGTCTTTTATTCTTATCCTTAGCTCTCATAAGTGCTTCTCCCACAAGAACTGCATCAGCTCCCATGTTTCTTGCAGCTTCTACATCCTCCGGTCCACTTACTCCACTTTCTGAGACATATATAGTAGATTCCGGAACAAGACTTCTAAGTTTTCTAGAGTTATCCATATCAACTGTAAAGTCCTTAAGATTCCTGTTATTAACCCCTATCATTCTTGCACCAGCCTTAACAGCCATTTCTATTTCAGCCTCATTATGAGCCTCCACCAGACTGGAAAGGCCAAGCTGATCCGCTATATTGATATAATGACTCAGCTGGTCAAAACTAAGTATGGCACATATAAGAAGTACAGCAGAAGCTCCCAGATTTCTAGCTTCATAGATCATATATTCATCTACAGTAAAATCCTTTCTGATACAAGGAATAGATACTTCTGATGTAATTTCCTCAAGATATTTATCAGAGCCTAGAAACCACTTTGGCTCCGTCAGAACCGATATACATTCAGCTCCAGCCCTTTCATATTCCTTTGCAATTTCAAGATAAGGAAAATCCTCTGCTATAAGCCCCTTTGAAGGAGATGCCTTCTTACATTCAGTGATAAATGCTATATCTTGAGCTTCTTTAATTCTTTTTTCAAATGCAAAATCTTTCTTAGGAAGAGCAAGAGCCTGACTCTTTACCTCCTGAAGAGACTTTATCTTCTTAGCTTCCTGAACTCTAAGTTTGGCATAATCACTAAGCTGATCTAAAATATTACTCATGAATTACTTACCTCAATAATCTTCTCAAGAGTTTCATAAGCTTTACCTGAATCAATAATTTCAGCAGCAAGCTTTATTCCTTCTTCCATACTGTCAGCCTTTCCACCAATATAAAGTGAAGCACCAGCGTTCATGAGAGTAGCATTTCTCTTTGCACCCTTTTCTTCTGACTTTAATATTGCTCGCGTAATAGCTGCATTTTCCTCTGGGGTACCTCCCTTAAGCTCTGACTTATCGCAAGTCTTAAATCCAAAGTCTTCAGGCTTAATTGTATAGGTTCTGAACCATCCGTCCTTAATCTCACTGATCTTTGTAGGTGAGCTAAGAGATATCTCATCCAGCTTATCTGTTCCGTAAACAACCATACCTCTTTTTACCCCAAGCTCTATAAGAACCTTTGTAAGTGGCTCAAGAAGATACTCATCATATACTCCAAGAAGCTGCATACTTGGCTTTCCAGGATTTGTAAGAGGTCCAAGAATATTAAACACAGTTCTGAAACCAAGCTCCCTACGGATTGCTCCAACATACTTCATTGATGTATGATATTTCTGAGCAAAGAAGAAGCACATACCAGCCTCCTTAAGAAGCTGAATACATTTTTCTGGATCTTGCTGAATATTAACTCCTAAAGCTTCAAGGCAGTCAGCTGTTCCACAAAGTGAAGAAGCAGCGCGATTTCCATGCTTAGCAACCTTCATTCCACCTGCTGCAGCAACGATTGCTGATGTGGTTGATATATTAAAGCTTCCTGCATTATCTCCACCAGTTCCTACTATTTCAAATATTTCCATTCCTGTATCAACAAGTGTAGCATGGTCACGCATAGCCGTTGCACAGCCTGCTATCTCAGCTGTGGTCTCTGCTCTCGCGCTCTTAGTTGAAAGTGATGCAAGAAATGCTGCATTCTGAGTAGGTGTAGTCTCACCACTCATTATCTCATTCATTACTGCATAAGCCTCATCATATGACAGGTCTTCCTTGTTAACAATTTTTACAATAGCTTCTTTAATCATTTTCTCTACCTCCTAAATGATTTAAAATATAACTTTTATATCCGATCGATATATATACAAAATAAAAAACGCCCTTAACAAAGCTAAAGCTTTGTCAAGGACGAATAGTGTACTTAATCTGTATCACCTGATCCGCGGTGCCACCTTGTATTTATGGACTCTATATAATCCATACCCTTTGCAAGATACTATCATATCTCCGGCAACTAACGTATGCCCTACGTTGCAGGATACTCTATCGTGAAGCTCTACTTATAAATCAATATATATCGATATTTCGCTGCACCCTCTGCGGTCCATTTGATAGCTTGTTTCACACCCGGTTCTCATCCACCCAGACTCTCTGTAGAGGCATCACTACCTTTATCTCCGCTTCAACGGTTTAAAACTATTAAATTGAACCGATTTTAACATCATGCAAAATCTATGTCAAGAAGATTTTGCTGTTCTGAATCTATTTTGCTATTCTTAAACCTTTTTGTCTGATTCTTTTTTGTCAGCACTCTTCTTTCTGTCCTTCTTCTTATCATCAGATTTATTCTCCTGTTTCTCAGAAGACCTTTCCTTTTTCTTTGATGAATCAGATGCTTTCTTATCCTTTGAGGATTTTGCACTTCCTGACCCTTCACTCTTTGATTCTTCAATTCTTGATTTATCGCTTCCTGATTTATCGCTTCCTGATTTATCACTTCTCGATTTATCACTTCTTGATTTTTCTTCAGACTTCTTTTCCTTTGAAGATTTTGTCCCTGCTGATGCATCCTCCGATTTCTTGGCATTCTTTTTCTCTGCCTTCTTAACAGCTTTTTCTTCAGCCATCTTCTCTGCCTTGTCTACTATCTGGACCATGTTTTCTTTGCTAAAGCTGTACTTATTAACATAGAATCTTCTAAGAGCCTGATACTCTTCGCTTGACTTATCTATAAGATTTCCATGATAAGCATCTAGTCCTGCTTCACCACGAACTCTCTTAATTATCTGATAAGCCACACTTCTTGCATGGATTGCAATTCTTTCCATGTCAGTAATCAGGTCAAAGAGGGCCGCTCCACCCAGAACTCCACAATCTCCGTCACTAAGTCTTTCCACATGATGGGACTCAGCCAGAGACTTAAGCTCATCAATAGCCTTCTTAAGAGAATCTATCTTAATAGCAACCGAATCCTTATCATTCTTAAAGGCATCAAAGGTCATCTCGATTATATCCCTCGTGGCCTCAACTATACCTGAAAGCTCTGCATTTCCTGCCTCTGAAAATGATATCTTACTCTCATACATTTCTTCAGCCGTATATGCAATGCTTATGGAATAATCACCTATTCTTTCATAGTCGCCTATACAACTTAGTATTTCCAGCATCATCTGCCTGTTATCCGGGGTAAGGCTCTTTCTGTCCAGCTTCATAACATAAGCAGTCAGAGCAGTTTCACATTTATCTATAAAATCTTCATTTTCATTTAAAACTTTAAATGCATTCTTATCGTAATTTACTAACTGCTTAACAGCAAGTATATAGTTTTCCTGAACACGGTCTCCCATGGTATCCATAAGGTCCTTGCACTGAGAAAGGGCTATACCCGGAGTTCTAAGAAGCATATCATCCAGTTTCTGGAACTCCTGCTCATCAGGATTCTCATCAGAATCTCTAAGAGCCTTTCCTGTAAGCTTGGACATCTGATTAGTAAATGGAAGAAGTATAATACTTATAATAAGATTAAATGCCAGGTGAATATTGGCTATATTACCACGGTTCACCACCTTTTCAAATATTGGTATCCCCACCGTATAATAAATTGAATATATGACAGCTGTGAAAAATATGGCTCCGATAATATTAAAGAAAAGATAAGAAAATGCAACTCTTTTGGCTTTCTTATTAGCACCTATACTACCAAGTATTATAGTCATACATTTTCCTATATTCTGACCTATTATAATAGGAACCGCTGTTGCATAAGTAACGCTTCCAGTTGCAGACAGGGCCTGAAGTATACCAACTGATGCACTGGAGCTCTGGATAATAGCAGTTATAACAAGTCCCGTAAGAATACCTATAAATGGATTCTCAAAGGATGTAAAGAAGTTTCTGAATTTTTCAGATTCCTTAAGTGGTGCAAATACCTCTTCCATCATGGTCATTCCATAGAAAAGTGTACCCAGTCCAATAAGGATTCCGGCTATATTTTTATTATTCATCTTCTTAGTGGTAAGATGCATAAAAACACCCACCGCAAGAAGCATTGGGGCAAAGGATGATGGCTTAAGCAGCTGAAGTACTATATTATCTGAGCTCAGATCTCCAAGTCTTAAAATCTGTGCAGTTACTGTACTACCAACATTAGCACCGTAAACAACAGGTATAGCCTGAGCCAGCTTCATAATTCCGGCATTAACGAAACCTATAAGCATAATAGTTGTGGCGGCAGAACTCTGTATGATTCCAGTTACACCACAGCCAAGGGCCCAGCCCTTTATTGCACCCACACCTTTTTTCTTACTAGTGGTAAGGGTTTCCAAAATTTTCTCTAGTCCTGAGCCGGCCAGCTTTTCCAGAGATGATCCCATCATGCTCATTCCATACAGGAAAAGTCCGACTCCTCCGAATAATTCCAAAACTGATAGCATTATTTTTCCTCATTTCGTAGATTCTGTACGAATTTATCTCTTGTATACATATATAGTATGTATTTAGGGGTCTTTAATTTCAAGTATTTTCAAAAGATGTTTTTATTTGATTCCAAAAACCTTATAGATTTCATCCTGACTCAGGCTTGTATAATCTCCCGGCTCCATCTCATTATTTAAAACAAGTCCTCCCATGGAGATTCTCTTAAGATATTCAACCTTACAGCCAAGGACCTCAAACATTCTCTTTATCTCATGATATCTGCCCTCAGTAAGTCCTATACTTACTGCCCTGGTATCAGGATATTCTTCCACTTTTTCAATTATGCTTTTATCTGCTGTATCCAGGGGATTGTCATATATCTTAAGCCTTGCAGGCATAGTGGGCTTATCATCACCTATATCAAGGCCCACATCAAACAATTCTACAGCATTTTCCGGAATAGTGCCAGAAATAAGTGCAAGATAAACTTTTTCCACATGTTTTCCCGGTGCCAAAAGCTTATGGGCCAGCTGACCATCATTAGTTATAAGAAGAAGTCCCTCTGTATCCCTGTCCAGTCTTCCAACCGGGGATAAATCCCTCCTTTTCTTAGACTCGATAAGGTCAACAACCGTCTTTTCCTGCTTATCTCTTGAGGCCGTGATGATTCCTCCAGGCTTATATAAAAGATAATATTCATATTGGCTAAAGCAGATTATTTCTCCGTCGCAGCAAACAACAGACTTATCCAGATCCACCTTTATACTACTATCCTTTTCCACAAGACCGTCCACTGTAACGGCCCCATTTTTCAGCAGCTTTTTCACCTGGCTTCTACTTCCATAACCTGAATCTGCTAAAAGCTTGTCCAGTCTGATAATCATATTCTCATCCTTAAACAAATAATAATTTTCTATTGATTCCAGGGTTTATAGGCACTTTCGTAATAATAATCATAATAATTTCTATTATTGTAGCAATCACTGCAGATATTATAAGGACTTCCTATCTTAAGATCCCTGCCGCAGTATTTACATTTACGAATATATTGTCCCTTATCTTCCTTCATAAGCTCTGCTATACGATCACATATCTTGGCTCTCATATGGCTATAGGGATCCTCCTGCCCTATTCTTCTAAGAAGCTGGTGTCTCAGATCATAGGCCCTGTATTCAAGTTCACACTCTGCCAGTTCATCAGTGCCAAAATATGGAAGAGGCATATTCTTTCCCTTAAGTATGGCATTAGTACACCTTACAAAGTACTCCACCAGTTCATCAGATTTTACATCTACAGGACAGCTTATAAGGTCATATACAAGCTCCTTCTTTTCATCTAGTACCTTAAGCCCGACTCCATTCTTGGACTTAGCCCTCTTTTCCATGGCCTTAAGAAGTATCTCTGCATCGCTCATATTTTCTCTTACAAATTCCTTATGCTTTGGCATCCTCTGCCAGGCCTTAAGAAGAATTCCAAGAGGATATTTTTCCTCAAGAATATTTCTTGGAAATGATATGCATGCCACCTTCACATCCTTTACCTGACCATCAAATCGGCTGGCGATTACATTGCTGTCTCCCAGAGTCAGAACCTCTCCAAATTCATTTAATCCATATCTTCCTGCACGTCCACCTATCTGCTTTACTTCAGCAGTAGTCAGTTCCCGGAAATTTTTACCGTCAAATTTTTCTGTTTCTGTAAATATAACTCTTTTTATTGGAAGTGATATACCCATGCCTATGGCATCTGTTGCCACAACTATGTTAGTCTCCTTCTCCATATATTTCCTTACTTCATTTCTTCTGGCTTCCGGTGGAAGAGCGCCATAGATAACGCTGGCCCTGAATCCGTTCTTCTCCAGAAGAGCAGCCGTGGAAAGTACATTTTTCCTTGAAAAACATATAAGGGCATCACCCTCTCTAAGGTCTTTATAATCCTTACAGCTTCCAGAATATGTAAGAGGAGCAAGCCTCTCATGATACTTAACAGCATACTCAGCCCCAAAGCTTTTTATAAGATTTTCTATATAATTAAGGGCTTCCGGAGCCATACAGATATGAACCACCTCTGCATCCACAAGGCAGATAGCTTTAAGCCATGAGGCACCGCGAAATGGATCTGAGATGAGCTGTGCTTCATCTATTACAGCTGTCTTAAATCTGCTTTTAGTATCAGCAAGCTCTATTGTAGAGGATATAATCCGGGCATCAGGAGTAATAAGTGACTCTTCTCCTGTAATCATACTGCAGGGGATACCAGCTGCATTTATCTTATCATACATTTCAAGAGCCAGGAGTCTTAAGGGACCAAGATATGTGCCTGGACTATTTTTCTTCATATCCTCTATAGCATCATAGGTTTTTCCACTATTTGTTGGACCCACATGAAGTACAAAGGAACGTTTTTTTTCTCTGGCCTTCTCTATATAATAATCCGGAGAATAGGATTTCATCTTACTCTGAGCCTCCAGAATAAGCTTCCTCTCCTTCTCCATTTCCTCTGCTTTACGAAGATGTTCTGCTATAACAGGATGCTTCAATGCCTTTTGAACCATCTTGTCTGACCATACATTTATATATATACGGTGACCATTTTTCAGAGTTATCTGTTTCTTGGAACCCTTCGGGAAATATCTCCTTATCATGGATTTAGGAATATTATATCTGGCTGATACTTCACTTACCGCCATCATTCTGCCACTGTTTTTATTATCTTTTTCTTTTTTTTCAGCTGACCTACCAGCCTTTTCCTTATTCTTATCCATAAATCCTATTCCTGAAAGAGTGGTGTGGAGAAATATCTCTCGGCTGTATCTGGAAGTACAGTAACAACCGTCTTTCCTTCTCCAAGCTTTTTAGCCAGCTTAAGAGCAGCAGCCACATTGGTTCCGCTTGATATACCACACATAAGACCTTCTTCTCTTGCCAGTCTCTTAGCTGTTTCAAGGGCTTCTCCATCCGAAACCACATATATACTATCGTAAATATCCTGATTAAGAATGTCAGGAATTATTCCATCGCCTATACCCATCTGAAGATGAGTTCCTATTGTACCACCTGCCAATATAGCTGCATTTTCCGGTTCAACTGCCCAGATTTCTATCTGAGGATACTGCGCCTTTAATACTTCACCAATACCTGTGATTGTCCCGCCTGTTCCTATTCCTGAACAAAATCCGTCAATAGGTCCTGCCACCTGTTCCATTATCTCAAGAGCTGTATGACTCTTATGGGCCTTTATATTATTAGGATTTGCAAATTGCTGTGGAACAAATACCTTAGGATCCTTTTCCTGCATACGAAGTGCCAGCTGAAGACACTCATCTATACATGCTCCTATATCACCTGCATCATGGATAAGCTTAACCTCTGCTCCATAATGCCTTACTATCTTTCTTCTTTCCTCACTAACAGAGTCAGGCATGATGATTATGGTCTTATAACCCCTTACCGCTCCAACCAGAGCAAGTCCTATACCCTGATTACCACTGGTAGGCTCCACAATAATTGTATCTTCTTTAATAAGTCCCGCCTTCTCAGCTGCCTGAATCATCTTAAGAGCTGTTCTTGTTTTAATGGAACCACCTATATTTACACCTTCAAACTTAACAAGTACCTCTGCACTTCCAGGTTCCACCATACGATTCAGCCTGATCATTGGGGTATGACCAACAGCCTCAAGTACATTATCAAATATCATAATATCCTCCTTTGAACAGTCTGCACTGCCAATTATCTTTGCATTTTAATATCTTTTTGTTTTAAATTTTTTTATCCAAATTTAAATATAATTTTTATTTCTTTTTCTTTTGTTTTTTAAGGAATTCCTCATAAGCGTCCGACACTTCCTTCACATCTCCGAACATCATCTGCTTACCCTTGTCCAGCCATAGAACCTTATTACAAAGCTCCCTTATCTGGTTCTGGGAATGGGACACCAGGATTCCTGTTACTCCCGCATCTAATATCTGCTTCATTCTCTCCGCACTCTTTTCCTTGAAGGCTCCATCTCCTACGCTGAGAACCTCATCAAGAATCAGTATATCCGGATTCACAAGACATGCTATGGAAAAACCAAGTCTGCTCTTCATTCCGCTGGATAATTCCCTGAATCTGTAATCCTGAAAATCCTCCAGCTCTGCAAATTCAATTATCTGGTCATATTTTTCCTCTATAAAGGATCTGGTATAACCAAGCAGGGCGCCTCTTAGAAATGTATTCTCCTTCACCGTAAGCTCCCCATCAAAACCAGATGCCAGCTCCAGCAGGGCAGCTATCTTACCCTGGGTCTTAACCGTGCCCTCTACAGGATCCATAATTCCTGTTATGGCTTTCAGAAGGGTGGATTTGCCGGCTCCATTGGTTCCTACAATTCCAAGCATATCTCCCTTTTCAAGGCTGAAGCTTATATCCTTATCTGCCCAGAATTTTTCCACCTCATGCTTGCCTGTCAGCTTATTGACCACAAAGTCCTTAAGACCTATGTTTTTGATATCACCTTTAATGTAACAGATTGAAACATTTTTCAGTTCAATTACACTCATATATACACCTTTTCAAAAAAATATAATATATTCTAATCCAAACAAGAAACGAGTTACCATTTAATACAAAACTTAAACCCCGGAATAAAAGCCATCTAAGAATTACACATAATAAATAAACTTTTTATTATAATGAATATAGAACCAGCATCCTATTCCAAAGAATAAAGCCGCGTAGAGAAAACACAGTCCATGGTAAGCAAGGCCGGGAATCATTCCATCAATAACTATTGTTCTGAAATAATTTATATATACAAAAACCGGATTCAGGAGGAATAATCTTCTTGCATTATCCGGAAATATATCTATCCTGTAAAATACTGCAGATACATAGGTCAAAAGAGTCAGGAATATATCATATAAATATTCTGTATCCTTGAAGAATATAAATAAAGAAGATAGTATCATTCCTATTCCTATACTCATAACCGCAAGACATATAATAGGTATAAGCAGCATTAAAAACCTTGGATGTAGTGATATTCCATCTATAAGTACAAAAACCATGTAAATAATAAGTGTAAGCCCAAAGTTTATAAGGGAAGAAACATTCTTTGAAAAAAGAAAAAGGTACTTTGGTACATTTATCTTTGAAAAAATATTTGCATTATTGGTAAGAGCCACCATTCCACTTTTTGTAGACTCCCTGTAATAGGATAAAACAATATTCCCACTGAAAAGATAGATGATATAATGGGGTGTATCTCTTCCAAAGAAGCGCGTAAAAACAAGCGCCATTACAAGAAGATTGAGCATGGGACTAAGCATACTCCACATCATTCCAAGGGCCGTTCTCTTGTATTTCTTCTTGAAATCACGCTTTACCAATTCCTCAAAAAGGAACCTGTTTTGTTTAAGCTTCTCTATCATTGGTTTTCAGTCACTCCGATTTATTATATTAAAATCCCTTACAAGCCCCTCTTCTTAAGGCCATTAACAAGATTTACATAGAATTCTCTTACATCGAATCCATCTATATTCTCACGATTAAGGTCTATCACATCCGCATGGGATATACCCCTTTTTACATCATTATCAACATAGGTATAATTCTGTCCCCATTTAAAGGATTCTTCTCCGACCAGACCATCATTGGGACCATCAAAATGTCCCACCAGAAGATAACTCATATTTAAAGGAAATGCACTGCTTGATGCTTTAGTCATACGGGACCCAACACTCTGAGTATATATTCCCGCTTTATCAAAATCAAATCCACTGGTTGCTTCCGTGATTTTTACAGAATTAGCTGTAGTAAGATCCGATACCGCCGCTATAAAATCCGGATTAGAATCTCCAAGCTTACGAAGTGTGGCATTGTAGGTTGCAGCCACCTTATTCCTCACCCCCTCCGGAGCCTTGCCCAGGAGATAATCAGCATATTCGCAGCCCCTATGAGGCGTATTAACAGTGGTAATGGATGCAACATATGGACTAATCCCTAAACAGGCAACAGCCGTCTTGGAATCCAGACCACCCTTTGAATGAGCTATTATATTAACTTTCTGGCATCCGGTCTCTAAAACGATTTCTTTTATTCTTTCTGCAAGCTCCCTGGCACTTTCTTCAACCGCAAGAGCAGACTGATGATTCCCATAGAATATCTTAGCTCCATTCTTCTCCAGCTCACCAGGAATTCTGCCCCAGTAATTAAAATAATTACTGTCTCTGAAAAATACTCCATGAACCATAAAGAGTGGATATTTTGTCTTACATATTTCCTGACCAGCCCTGGACCGGTCTAATTTTATTTTAGCCTTTTCAAACCTATATTCCTTACCTGTAATTCTTATTATCTTTGCCAGAACTATAAGATGAACCAGGGGTATCATTCCACAGACCAGCCCTATAATCCTCATCTTAACTCCCAGCTGGATTGATGTAGCATAAACCATTATGATTCCAATCCAAAAAATAAGAATCTCCAATAATATAACTATAAGCATCCATCCCCAATAGACTGAAAATGTATCCTTAAATCCCTTAGTAATAAATAATGCTATAATTCCTATTCCACATATAAAAACAGAAATAAGAAAAAATAATAGTAAAAAGAACCCTATACCAAGAATATTAAGTCTTACCATAGTAAGAGCTTTTTCTTTCCTTTGATTCCCCATATAATTGTTCTCCTTTATTAAGAACATATATTATAATTTATAAACTATTTATATAATTCACTCATTTCAGATATTTATTATATAATGTTAATCAGGCCTCATAATAAAAGGCAGGCTTTAAAAAGCCCACCTTCAATTATCTTACATTATATTAAAATTGTAAAGCATGTAAAGTAACACAAAAATCTTTATAAGTTTAGTACTTATTATGCACTTTCTCAGCAAAACACATCATATCCTTAACCTCAATTACTTTGCCATCATCTAATACGGCCTTACCAGTCATTCTTCCAAACACCTGGTGCTGATCCGAAACTATAAGCTTATAATCAAGACAGGCCGCCCTATCCATTACTGGTACAAAATCCATTTCGAACCTATTATCAGAGGAAGTAAATTTCCAGGGCTTCATATAAGAATCCTCAGGAATATGAAATTCAATATCATCCAGCTTATGGACCTTGCCATTATAGAAGATAACATTCTCCGTAGCCGCCTTGGTATTACCGAATCCATAGCCTATATTAAATCCAAATGCATTTCCGCCTATATCAGCATTTCCAGAGCCCCAATACCAGGTATTATCATAGGTCCAGACTCCCCTGCCCCAGTCCAGTGTTCCAAAATCCTTTTGAGGATCAAATTCATATAATTTATTATCAAACCTCATATAACCAGATGCTCTCATACAATTAATCTTCTGATTATAATAAAATGCATGCTTCTTATCCCATGGGGTCGCAATTACCATAGAATCCATTTCCGGCTGAGCAAGACTTATATCACA
>JAILGP010000167.1 GCA_024696635.1 Eubacterium sp.
TCTTGCAGGAGAAATATGATGAAACGCAAAATATTTATTGGTTGGATCAGGATTGTAATAGGATTATTTATATTTTCCTTTGGTGTACATCTGACCATATTTGCAAATATAGGGTTGGCCCCTTGGGATTGTCTTGGAATGGGAATATCCTATCATACCCCTTTAAATTATGGCCTTTCCATGACATTTATCGCCCTGATTGTATTGGGGATAGATCTTTTATTAAAGGAACAGATTGGCTATGGAACCCTTATTGATGCTCTTTTAACTGGAAATTTTGTTCAATTCTTTAATAGCTTTAATCCATTTCCCTTAAATGATAAGCTTTGGCTGGGAATAATTATTATGTTGGTGGGCTTTGTATTTATGGCTCTTGGTATGGCTGTTTACATGAAAAGCCAGCAGTGCTGTGGACCAAGAGATGCCCTTTTGGTGGGGCTTGGGAAAAGGCTTTCCAAAATCCCGATTGGAATCGTAGAGGTCATACTTTGGGCTCTTGTACTTTTGGTTGGCTGGCTTCTGGGAGGTCCGGTTGGAATAGGAACCATAATAAGTACATTTGGGGCTGGAATTGTAATGCAGCTTGTTTATAACATAATTCATTTTGAACCAAGGCAGCTTCATCACAAGGGACTGGTAGAAATATCAAGGATTCTTCTGTCAAAAGAAAGCTCATAGAAAAGGAATTTCTGTCTGAACCAGGAATAATATAGCTGATTCTTTTGACTGGCTTTATGATGCCTTTTTGAGGATATCCTGGAGTTTAATATATGAAAATTTGATATAAAAGAAAGCTAAGCTGATACATTTGACAAAGATAGAGAATGCAAAGAATGCTTAGGGTTGAATATAATGGCAAAGAAAGAATTAAGAGCTGGAAAAACTACAAATAAAGAAGTAAAAGATAAAAAAAATATAGATAAAAAAACAATAGAGGACAAAAAGCAGGACAAAAAACTGAATAAAAAACAGGATAAAAAGTCTAAGAAGAATCCTTTTTTGAAAATAATAATAGGATTAGTTTTAATATGTATTATTACATTGGCTGGAGTTCTTGGCGTAAATCTCTATGTTAAAGCCAAAACCAACGACAGGCTTATATCTTTGGATCAGGTTTCCCAAATCGAGGATGTGGACTGTATACTGGTTCTGGGCTGTGGAGTAAATGCCGATGGCAGCCTTACATATATGCTTAGGGACAGACTTGAACTTTCGGCACAGGTTTATAAGACAGGGGTTTCTTCAAAGCTCCTTATGTCAGGGGATCACAGGGAAGATAATTATAACGAGGTTCAGGCCATGAAAAACTACATACTTAATAAAAATGTGGCTGACTCTACGGATATTTTCATGGACCATGCAGGACTATCTACCTATGAAAGCATATACAGGGCAAAGGAAATTTTTGGCGCCAAGAAAATTATTATAGTTTCCAATACCTACCATGTTTACAGGGCTCTTTATATTGCGGAAAAATTCGGAATTGAGGCCTATGGTCTAGGCACGGATGATGTTTATATAGGAAGCGAATATAGAGAAATGCGTGAAATTCTGGCTCGTGACAAGGACTTTCTTAAGTGTATATATAAGCCTGAGCCCACATATCTTGGAGAGACCATAGATATTCATGGGGATGGAAATGTAACTAATGACTGATATGTAATAAAAAATTTTTATGGGTCACTGAACAATTGTTTAAGTGGCTCTTTTTTTATGGTATATTTATTCTTAGGTAAAATAGGAGTTTAATAATTCTTTTTGGGGGTGTATGCATGAAAGAATTAACATTGGGAAAAACTGGTATAGTAACGCCGCAGAATGCATTTGGGGCCTTACCTATACAAAGAGTAGATATGTCTACAGCAGTAAAAATACTTAGGGCTGCCTATGATGGAGGAATGGTTTTCTTTGATACTGCAAGAGCTTATTCAGATAGTGAAGAGAAGCTGGGTCAGGCTTTTCAGGGCATGAGAGATAAGATATATATTTCTTCCAAGACCCAGGCAAAGACCGTGGATAAATTCTGGGAGGATCTGGAGACTACACTCAGGAATCTTCGTACAGATTATCTGGATATTTATCAGTTCCACTGTGTGCCACAGTGCTTTAAGCCGGGGGATGGGACCGGACTTTATGAGGCCATGGTGGAAGCAAAGAAACAGGGAAAAATAAGACATATAGGAATCACAGCTCATTTAATTGGCGTTGCCGAGGAAATAGTTGAGTCTGGACTTTATGAGACACTTCAATTTCCATTTTGTTATCTTGCCACAGAAAGAGATATAAAGCTGGTTGAGGCTACCCAAAAAGCTGGTATGGGCTTTCTTGCCATGAAGGGTCTTTCGGGCGGGCTCCTTACTAATAGTGATGCGTGTATGGCATTTATGAGTCAGTATAATGTTCTTCCTCTTTGGGGTATTCAGAGGAAAGAGGAGCTTGAAGAGTGGCTGTCTTATTTTAAAAATGATATAGCTATGACTGATGAAATTGCAAAATTTATTGAAGAGGACCGCAAGAATCTTATGGGGGATTTTTGCCGCGGATGTGGATACTGTGCGCCATGTACTGTAGGAATACAGATTAATAACTGCGCCAGAATGTCACAGCTTATCAGGCGTTCTCCGTCTGCAAATTTCCTTGGAGAAGAATGGCAGGGTCTTATGATGAAGATTGAGGAATGTGTGGACTGCGGACTTTGTAAGACCAGGTGTCCGTATGAACTGGATATTCCGACTTTGCTTAGGAAAAATCTGGCAGATTATAAAGATATATTGGCGGGGAGAGTGAAAATATGAATAATATTTTTGTTGCGCATGAGACTCTTGAGATATGTAAGAAAAGGCAGTACGAGGTAAATGGCAGGATAGTAACATTTCCCGAGAGTGACTTTGAAGGGGTTGAAGCAATTACACCTGAAATGGGTAAGAATCTTTTGGGTCAGGAGCTTGAGTTTCCTGAGGATGGACAGATGTGCCGTCTCTCTGTGATTAATAGTGATTCCTATGCGGCGGCTCATAGATATGATAAGGCTCTGGTTCTTAATTTTGCAAATGCTCATGTTCCGGGCGGTGGTTTTCTTCATGGAGCAAATGCCCAGGAAGAAGCCCTATGCAGATGCAGTACGCTTTATCCATCTATAACTTCTGATCAGGGAATGGCTATGTATAAATATAACAATACACATATTAATAGTGTGGAATCAGATTATATGCTCATTTCGGAAAATGTACTGGTTTTCAGAGATGAAAAACTTAATCTGCTTGAAGAACCCTTTGTGACTTCTGTAATAACGGCGCCAGCTCCTAATAGATATGGTGCAGGTGCATTTGCATCGCCATCCAAGATAAAGGATACCTTTGAAAGAAGGACCAGAATTATACTCAGGGCAGCAATTGAAAGAGGCTATAAGAATGTGGTTCTTGGTGCCTGGGGATGTGGTGCCTTTGGTAATAAGCCTTCAGAGGTGGCTGGATATTTTAAGAGGGTTATAGTTGAAGAAAAGCTGGGTCTCTTTTTCAATGAAATATGTTTCGCTATATATGGTAACGAAAATGGAAGGAATATTATGGCCTTCAGAAAAATATTTGATTAAATAGTTAAGGCATAAATTTGATGTTATAAAAATATGAATAAATAAAAATATATCTTGACATATGCTTGTTTTGTCATTATATGATATATATATTGATGGTTTTAAAACAATATTTTTTGTATGTTTTTAATTATGATTTTATAAATTTATACTTTTGAATTATAAAAATTATGTCTAATTAGTCTTTGGTCGGGTTGGCAACTTGGTAGAATTTGGGAAAAAATTAACAAAAACAGGGTGAGAATTGTGTAATATTTCCAAAAATAAATTACTTAAAAAAAAGTAGTTGCAAATCAGAAATTCTTGTAATATACTAACGTGGTACTTGGAAATGGGTACTACGTATCGGGCCGCTAGCTCATTTGGTAGAGCACCTGACTCTTAATCAGGGTGTGCGGGGTTCGAGCCCCCGGCGGCCCACTCCAGGAGGGCTGAGGACTTTGTGTAGACAAGGTTTTTGGCCTTTTTTTTATTTAATAAGAAAAGATTAATAAGAAAAGATTAATAAGTGAGAAATAAGAATTATAAAAACTAAGAAGTATTTTCAATAAGAAAAGGGGGTATATCTATGGTTTGTTCAAATTGTGGAGCACCAATACCAGAGGGTGCGCTATTTTGTGTTTCATGTGGAAGTCCAGTGTCATCAAGTACAGCTCCTCAGATGAGTGGTACGGTACAATCACAGGAGCCCCAGGGACCTCAACCGGTACAATTACAGGAGCCCCAGGGACCACAGCCAGGACAGTATGGTCAGCCCCAGGGACCTCAATCAGGACAGTATGGTCAGCCCCAGGGACCACAGCCGGGACAGTTTGGTCAGCCCCAGGGACCACAGCCAGGACAGTATGGTCAGCCCCAGGGACCACAGCCAGGACAGTTTGGTCAGCCTATGCCGGGAATGGGAGGCGCAGGTATTCAGGGCTTTCTTAATAGGATGAAAGCAGAGCCTCTTAGATGGACAGAGGTTGGTGGAATTGTAGCTGTATTTTTGGCACTTATAATTCCTACATGGTCATATGTTTCGTTTTTCGGCTATAGAGAGTATATAGGACTTTGGAAGTTTGATGTAATTGGACCTATAATGGGACTGATAATTTTTCTTGCTACAGTTGCAGCGGCTTTGATACAGCTTGATGTAATTCCGCCTATTTCACCATATATAAATAAATTTAAAGCCTTACCATTTTCACAGTTTTATTATCCGGCGTGTGTATTCCTTATGTGGTTCTTTATTTGGATTTTTTCAGTTGGAACAATAAGCCATAGTGAATATGCTAAATATGGATTTTCATTCTATTTTTGTTTTATCGGAATTGGTCTTTTGCTGATAGTTCCTATTATGAAGCTTGTTAAAAAGCAAAACTACTATGCCTAAACTATAATAATATGGTACAATAATCTCCGGTATTTAGATATGCCGGAGATTTATTTTATATTAAGAAAAAAGTTCTTATTAAAAAATAAAGTTACATATAAAAGTTACATATAATAAAAGCTTTACTAAAATAGATTAATAACTAAGATTAAAATTCTCATTAGAAAGATGTAAAGGATTAAAAATGTCAGCTATATCTTATATAGAAGAAAATGATACAATTTGTGCTCTTGCAACGGGTATGGGTAGATCAGCCATCGCGATACTTAGGGTTAGTGGACCCCAGGCAGTAAGTATTGTCGATGGTATCTTTGTGGGCAAAAAAAGAGTGGCCCATATGGAAACCTTTACAGCTGCATTTGGCAGTATTGTTGATGAGGATGGTAGGTTTATAGATGAATCTATTGTCTTAGTTATGAGGGCTCCCCACACCTATACGACAGAGGATACGGTGGAAATAGACCTTCATGGTGGTCCCCTTGTGGTGAGGAGTGTGCTGGATCTTTTGATAAGGAAGGGTGCACGTATGGCGGAACCTGGAGAATTTACAAAGAAGGCATTCCTGGGTGGCCGAATAGATATGACTGAGGCCGAGGCGGTTATGGATGTAATTGATTCTCTTAGCAAGAGTGCTCTTAATGCATCTATGAAGCAGCTGAAGGGCCAGCTCAGAGATAAGATAATCGAACTTAGGGAGAAGCTGCTATATGAAACAGCATATATAGAATCGGCCCTGGATGATCCTGAAAATTATAGTCTGGATGGATACAGTGATAAGCTGGATCAAACCATTAATTATATAAAAGAAGAAATAGATAAGCTTCTTAGAACTGCTGATGAGGGCCGACTTATCAGAGAAGGTATAAGGACGGTTATAGTTGGAAGACCTAATGTGGGTAAATCTTCTATGTTAAATCGTCTTTTGGGAGAGGAGCGTGCCATAGTAACTGATATTGCGGGAACAACTCGTGATACCCTGGAAGAGCTGGTGGATATAGGTGGTATTATGCTTCGCCTGGTTGATACAGCTGGAATCAGAGATACTGATGATCAGGTGGAGAAGATAGGCGTTGACAGGGCGAGGGATGCTCTAAATGATGCTGAACTGGTTATGTTTTTGGTGGATGCTGAAAAGGGACTTCATCAGGATGACCTGGATCTGGCGGGACAGCTGGGAGGTAAAAGTGTAATTCTTCTTATTAATAAAATAGATAAGATTAGTACAGATTCCCCTGAAAGTGGAAGGCTTGAATATATAGAAAGATTAACCGACGCCCTAAAGGCTGCAGAAGTAAATAGTCTCAAGGAAATCTATACCTCTGCAAGAACAGGCCAGGGAATTGACCTGCTTCAGAATACTGTAAGGGAAATGTTTTTTAACAATGAACTTGGTAATGAAGAGGACGGCCTCATGATAACTCATACCAGGCATAAGGAAGCTCTTGTGGAGGCTAGAGCAAGTCTGGACAGGGTTCAGGAAAGTATTAATGCAGGAATGGGTGAGGATTTCTATACCATAGATCTGATGGCGGCCTATGAGAGCCTTGGCAGAATAATAGGACAATCTCTTGAGGATGACCTTGCAGATAAAATATTCAGCGAGTTCTGCATGGGAAAATAATTCTTATAAATAAGAAAATAATTTATATAAACAAGAGAATAATTTATAAATAAGAAAATACTATAGATAATTGTTATAAATAATGGTTTTAAATAAGAAATCAATATAAATGATTGATATAAAAAAGATAACAGGTATTGAAAGATGAATGTAGAAGAAACATACGACGTAGTAATAGTTGGTGCCGGTCATGCTGGTTGTGAGGCAGCTCTTGCAGCAGCCAGACTTGGCTTTGAAACAATTGCATTTACAGTAAGCATGGACAGCGTGGCTCTTATGCCATGTAACCCTAACATAGGTGGAAGCTCCAAGGGCCATCTTGTTCGTGAAATTGATGCCCTGGGTGGAGAGATGGGTAAGAATATAGATAAGACCTATATTCAGTCTAAGATGCTAAATGTTTCTAAAGGTCCTGCTGTTCATAGTCTGAGAGCCCAGGCGGATAAGGGCGAATATACTAAGCAGATGAGACTTACTATGCAAAGACAGCCTAAGCTTACCCTGAGACAGGCTGAGGTGTCAGAGCTTATTGTTGAACCCCTTCAGGAATCAGATGAAAGGGGAGCTGGATTCAAAGTTACGGGTGTTAAGACATTTTCAGGTGCAATATATCATGCTAAGGCGGTAGTTCTTTGTACCGGAGTTTATCTTAAGGCCATGTGTATATATGGAGACACCATATCCTACACCGGACCTAATGGACTTATGGCGGCCAACCATCTGTCTGATTCTATGGTTGAAGCTGGAATTCCAATAAGAAGATTTAAGACAGGAACCCCTCCAAGACTGGATGGCCTTACCATTGATTATTCAAAAATGAGTGAGCAGAAGGGGGATGAAAATATACAGCCATTTTCATTTTCCAATACAGAGGCGGATATATATAGGGACCAGATATCCTGCTGGCTTACCTATACAAGTGAAGAAACTCATGAGGTAATAAGAGAAAATATTGACAGGTCCCCACTTTTCTCAGGAGTCATAAAGGGAACGGGACCAAGGTACTGCCCATCTATCGAGGATAAGGTTATGAAGTTCCCGGATAAGGACCGTCACCAGCTCTTTGTTGAGCCTGAGGGTGAGTTCACAACGGAAATGTACCTGGATGGTCTTTCTTCATCAATGCCTGAGGATGTTCAGTACAGAATGGTCCACTCTATTCCTGGACTTGAGAATGCCAGGATTGTAAGACCTGCATATGCAATAGAATATGATTGTATATCGGCAACTGATCTTAAGCCATCTTTGGAATTTAAGACAGTCAGCGGACTTTTTTCTGCTGGTCAGATAAATGGAAGCAGTGGCTACGAAGAGGCTGGAGCCCAGGGACTTATAGCAGGAATCAACGCAGCCAGAATGCTGGAGGGTAAAGAGCCTGTTGTTCTTGGCAGAGCTGATGGCTATATAGGAGTTCTCATAGATGATCTGGTTACCAAGGAAACTAAAGAGCCTTACAGAATGATGACCAGCCGTGCAGAATACAGACTTCTTCTCAGACAGGATAACGCGGATTTAAGACTTACCCATATAGGTCGTGAGGTAGGGCTGATCGATGATGAGAGATATAATTATTTTGTTAATAAAAGAGATTTTATCCAGAGTGAGATTGACAGACTTAAGGGAGTCATGATTGGAGCGGGTAAAAAAACTCAGGAATTTCTCCAGGCCCATAACAGCTCAGCTACCCATACTGCAGTTTCCCTTGCGGATCTTATTAAGAGGCCTGAGCTTGGATATGATGAGATTATAGAACTGGATCCTGAGAGACCGGATTTTGAGGCTGACAAATTTACAGATGCAGTGGATGAAGCATCTATTGAATTCAGAAGAAAAGAAATTGTAGAACAGATAAATATATCTCTTAAATATGAAGGTTATATAGAGAGACAGCAGAGACAGGTTGATCATACCAGAAAGATGGAAGAAAAAAGAATTCCAGAGAATCTGGATTATAGTCAGGTAAAGAATCTTAGAATAGAAGCAAGACAGAAGCTTGAACTTATTAGACCAAGATCCATAGCCCAGGCTTCCCGTATTTCTGGAGTATCACCGGCAGATATTAATATGCTTATGTTACATTTAAAATATTAATAATAAATGTAATGAATATTGATTTTAAATGTGGCATAAGCATTTTAAATC
>JAILGP010000182.1 GCA_024696635.1 Eubacterium sp.
TTTTGGTAAATTATGAGAGCAGGGCTTTGATCATTGCTGCGTCGTAGGTTACGGACTCGAGTTTGTCTACTTCGATTCTGTAGAGTGCGTTTGCGGCAATGTGCTCGGCTGCTTGTTCTATGTCACGGATTCCTGAGGTATTCTTAAATATGTCCATGATGGCGTCCAGTGCTTCATCGCTTATTATGATTTCTTCGCTTCTAAGTCCTATTCTTTTGAGTACCTTTGGTAATGCAAATTTTGTAAATATTACGCGTTTCTCATCCAGGCTATAGTCTGGAAGCTCGATTACTGCGAATCTGGACATAAGCGGTGCACTTATATCTTCTTTGTTGTTGGCTGTAGCTATTGGGTATACACCTGTTGTCGGAATGTTACATTCTACATAGTTATCTGTAAAGCCCAGGTTATCAAGGAGTGTTAAAAGGACATCCGCTGGATTTCCATTTCCCTTTCCTGAGGAGGCCTTATCAAGCTCGTTGATTATAAATACAAGGTTTGAGCTTTCTGCATTTGCGAAGGCTTCCATGATAAGTCCTGGCTTTGCATTTGCGTAGATCCTGGAACTTCCTGTAAGCTGCTCTGGGTCATTTATGGAACTCATTTCAAGGGTTGTCCATGACATCCTGAGTATCTTTGCTACTGCATATGCAATCTGAGATTTTCCTGTACCTGCTGGTCCAATCAGGAGGATTCCATAGGCAGGAAGTGTATGTGTTCTGTTTATCTGTATTATGGTCTCTATAATTCTCTGCTTTACATTATCTAGTCCGTAAAGCTCTTCATCCAGTATTCTTCTTGCTTCATCTGGGTCGATAGGCTGAAAATCTGTATTCTTCCACTGTATGTTAAGCATTATAGAAAGGGCACGCTGGGCATGTCTTCTCTCTTCAGGTGTTACCTCAGAGGATTTGGCAACTGCCAGATTACGTCTTGCCCAGAGACGAATGTTATCGGGCAAGGTACTTCCGGCGCAGGTGATATAATCGGTAATGCTTTGTATACTGGTCAGCCTCATATCATCTGCGTCTTCGATTTCATCCAGATCAACCTCTGTTTCTGATGGGGCATCACTTTGAAGCAGTCTTCCTATCATGAACTGAAGGAAACCATTTTCACCTGAAAGCTTTGAGCCTCTTACAGCAACTCCTGTCTCCAGTATTTTATATACAGCATATCCCTTATCCATGCTTTTCCCCGACAAACGCACCATTATATGACTTTCCCCCAGCCACTTTACCAGGTTTTCAAAGCGGGCATCTATCTGAATTATGTCATGAGACGACTGCTCCTCTCCTTCATATATAAATGCAGTTCCCTTGGTAGGTGCAGTAAACTGTCCGTCAGAATGATGCTTCAGGACACCCTTCTCATCCTTTAATATCATTATTGGATGATCTGTACTTGTCTCTCTCTCGTTGGAGTATACTAATTCATAGGTTTTTTCGGCTTTAACCGCATCCTTCTTTTGCTGATTAAAATCAAAAACTGGCATATTTTAACCTCTCTGATTATTATTTTTCGGTTCATTTATCATTGTATTGTAAATGCACCTTATTGTCTTTCATTTATTAACTATATCCTTCGCTAGTTATTAATCCTACAACATTTCATATATCAAATGCAACTACAATTCTTCCCCCTGATTAATACCTGATAGCCTTACAACTTTACCTCTATTCATTTCATTACATAAGCTACCTTACCAAACAATGCTGTCCCTCAAAGTAAGCAAGTATTTTTCTTCTTACTTTTCTTACTATCTGGCAAACAATTCACTTGATTTCCGGTCTTTTGTTTGCCTTTTCTTATTTTCCAACAAGCTTTCAAGCTATAAAGGCAAACAATTCGCTTGATTTCCGGTCTTTTGTTTGCCTTTTCTTATTTTCCAACAAGTTTTTTTCTCTATATGGCAAACAATTTGCTTAATTTCCGGTCTTTTGTTTGCCTTTTCTCTTTTTCCAACAAGCTTTCAAGCTGTAAAGGCAAACAATTTGCTTAATTTCCGGTCTTTTGTTTGCCTTTTCTCTTTTTCCAACAAGCTTTCAAGCTGTAAAGGCAAACAATTTGCTTGATTTCCGGTCTTTTGTTTGCCTTTTCTTATTTTACAACAAGCCACCAAACAATTCCGCCCTACAAAACAATTCCCCCACAAAACAAGCCGCCATACAAAACAAGCCACCATCCATCTCATTTCGAGACAGGTGGTGGCTTTGTTTAGCTTAACCTTAGTTTTCAGTTAAATAATTTATTTTACGCCAGTCCATTTCCATTCAGCAACTTCTGGCATGTCGATACCTACATCGTGGATATAAGTCTTATGCTCTACAAGCTTATCCTTCATCTTCTGAACAAGGAATGCACCCTTGTTACCAAGTGATGGAATGTGGTTGAGCATTGCAATTACAAGATTGAAACGGTCAATCTTATTCTGTACTCTCATATCAAATGGAGTTGTGATTGTTCCTTCTTCATGATAACCATGAACATGAATGTTATGATTATGTCTTGTATATGTAAGCTCATGGATAAGTGTTGGATATCCGTGGAATGCGAATACGATTGGCTTATCCTTTGTAAAGATTGTATCATAGTCAACATCTGAAAGTCCGTGTGGATGCTTATCCTTTGGCTCCATTCTCATAAGGTCAACTACATTTACGAAACGAATCTTAACCTCTGGCATTTCCTTATGCATGATATCTACTGCTGCAAGTGCCTCAAGTGTAGGTGTATCACCACAACATGCAAGTACAACATCCGGATCCTCACCTGTATCAGTTGAAGCCCAATCCCAGATACCGATACCCTGTGTACAATGCTTAACAGCCTGCTCCATAGTAAGCCACTGTGGTCTTGGATGCTTGCTGGCTACGATAGCATTTACATAGTTCTTACTCTTCAGACAGTGATCCATTGTTGAGAGTAAGCAGTTAGCATCTGGTGGAAGATAGATTCTTACAACGTCTGCCTTCTTATTAGATATATGATCAAGGAAACCTGGATCCTGGTGTGTAAATCCGTTATGATCCTGCTGCCATACATTTGATGTAAGAAGAAGGTTAAGGGATGAAATAGGTCTTCTCCAAGGAAGTCCGTTACATACCTTAAGCCACTTAGCATGCTGAGCAGCCATTGAGTCGATAATACGGATAAATGCCTCGTAACTTGCAAAGAATCCATGTCTACCTGTAAGGATGTATCCTTCAAGCCAGCCTTCGCACATGTGCTCTGAAAGCATGGAGTCCATAACACGTCCATCTGCAGCAAGGAACTGGTCAGTTCCTTCCATTATAGGATTATTCCAGTCACGGTTTGTAACTTCAAATACTTTGTTAAGACGATTTGACATAGTCTCATCAGGTCCGAATATACGGAAGTTCTTCTGATCGTCATTAATCTTGAACACGTCTCTGATGTATCCGCCAAGTTCAATCATATCCTGCTTCTCAACAGAACCTGGTGTAGGTACATCAACTGCATAATCACGGAAATCAGGAAGTCTGAGGTCGTGAAGCAGCTTACCACCATTTGCATGTGGATTAGATGCGATACGTCTGTCTCCCTTTGGAGCAAGCTCCTGAAGTTCTGGAATAAGACGTCCGTTTTCATCAAAAAGCTCCTCTGCATGATAGCTTTCAAGCCAATCCTGGAGAATCTGTAAATGCTCCGGCTTGTCCATCATTACAGGTACCTGATGTGCCTGGAAGGAACCTTCTATTTTATTTCCATCAACTACCTTTGGACCAGTCCAGCCCTTAGGTGTACGAAGTACTATCATTGGCCATATAGGTCTTGTTGCATCACCGGTTTCTCTTGCATTTTTCTGAATACTCTTTATCTCATCTACTACAATATCCAGAGTTTCTGCCATCTTACGGTGCATTTCCTTTGGATCAGATCCTTCTACAAAGTATGGCTTCCAACCGTTACCCTTGAAGAACGCCTCCAATTCTTCATGAGAAAGTCTTGCCAGTATTGTAGGATTTGAAATCTTAAATCCGTTGAGGTGAAGTATTGGAAGTACTGCACCATCTGAAATAGGATTAAGGAATTTGTTTGACTGCCATGATGTTGCAAGTGGTCCTGTCTCAGCCTCTCCGTCACCAACTACGCATGCTGCGATAAGATCAGGATTATCAAATACAGCTCCAAATGCATGTGCTATAGAATATCCAAGTTCTCCACCCTCATGAATAGAACCTGGTGTTTCTGGTGCAACATGGCTTGATATACCGCCAGGGAATGAAAACTGCTTGCAAAGCTTCTGAAGTCCGTCCATATCTCTGCTGATATTTGGATAAACTTCGCTATATGATCCCTCAAGATATGCATTTGCAACGAAGAAGTTGCCGCCATGTCCGGGACCAGATAAAAGAATCATATCCTGGTCGTACTTGTTAATAACTCGATTGAGGTGAACATAGATGAAGTTCTGCCCAGGAACTGTTCCCCAATGTCCAACAATCTTTTTCTTGATGTGCTCTTTCTGAAGTGGCTCGCGTAAAAGCGGATTATCCAGGAGATACAGCTGTGCTGCTGCCAGATAATTTGTCGCACGCCAATAGGCGTCCATCTTCTCAAGATACTCGTCTGTGATTTTCTCTTTACTCATAATCAACCTCGCTTATTTAATTTTCCCACCGCGCATTATTATACACGAAAACCCTTATTATCAGTTAAAAATATTTAACCAAAAATTCAATTTCGTTATTTTCCACTTATAATATTTAAATGGTCATATTTTTTAGTTCAATTTTTATAATAGGTGATTTGGGGTATAGATAGCATTTTCAGGTAAATTTATAATAATTGGCAGAATAATGACATTTTCAAGCAAAAAAAGTGATACAAGCTTCATAACTTGTACCACCTTTTTTGCCAAGGGGGTCTGACCCTTTTGGTAAATTTATGGTAAATCGAATTTGTTTATTCTACTATATATGAGGAGGCATATAATGCTCATCACTATTATATATCCTATATTCAGGAAATGTACCATAGGGCCAGTAATTACAGCCGCGCCACCTGTAAGTAGAATAAGTGGAAGTACTCCCACCATACTGATTCCTACTGCAGCTCCCTGCTTAACCACCTCTGTTTCATTTTCCCAGTTAAACTTTGGGAATTTGAGATTACAGAATAGGCCAAAGAGTACCGAGTAAAGAATTGAAATACCAGGAATAAGTATCAGCCAAATCCTTTCAAAGGGTCCTGCATTTACCGTAAAAAGCATTATTATCTCCATTAGTCCATAGAATGGTGCCACAAATATCAGATTGAATATAAGCTTAGCTCCCAGTATATCCTTTGCACTAAGGGGCATGCTTCTAACTATCCACCAGTTCTTTCCCTCAATTGATACACTGGATGCTGTAATTGACATCATGCAGTAAATCAGCCCTAAAATATAAGGAATAGCATTATATGCATTTAAATCAATAGGAAGTTTCCCTGCACTATTTAATATCTTATCTATATCTACAAATCCCAGCGAAATAGCAAAAATAAGTGCCATTACAGGTCCCATGATCGTATTAGAAACATATATTCCTGAGGAAAAATATCTGGCAGCCTCTTTCTTAACAAGTGCCGTCCTGACTGATTCCCTGGATAAACTATGAAGTCTGTAGTCTCTATGTACCTGCCTTGTAAATAGCCTTCGGGATATACTAAAGAAAAGCCTTCCAATCACTATAACAGTAATTACCAAAACCATAAGCGATATAAGGCCATATACTACAAGGCCACCAAAATCTGCATTTTTAAGAATATTTTCCATTATCCTTACAGGTGGAAATCCCTTCTCCATATCAACCATCCTCTGGCTGATCAGCCTGGACATTTCCGCATTAATCTCTGCATTTATATCCTTTCTTTCAGCCAGGCCATCTACTGTTCCCACACCTGCCTTCGAAGTAATAATCCCGCTTACAGCAAATGAACCAATCACGAAAACAAGTGCAAGGACAACTTCAGTAAGTACCTTATGTCTGTTTCTGGCTATAATAGCTGCAAATATAATTCCAACCCAGGCAGCTATGGCCGTAGGAAGTATAGGACTTATGATACATGCCGGAATGATTAATACAAAATAAGGAACTTTGCATCCAGCTTTTATTCCATATATAAGCATTGAAGGAATAATTACAGCAGCTCCCACTATCATATTATCGAAATACATTCTGAAAACTCTGGACATAACTATTCCTACTCCACTAAGTGGAAATGCCGATACCATATCCAGGTCACTTTCCCTATAAATGGATGCCTTTGCCCTATAGATTCCAACTACCAGATTTATCATGCCTGCCAGTGCAAAAAATAAAACAGGTATATATTTTAAAACCTTTAATTCTGCCAGAAGCATGGTCTGCATTACCACATATCCTGCAAGACATGCATATAGAACTATAAGAACCCCCAGCATAAAGCCCTTCTGCTTTTTAACTGCCGGATTCTTCACATGACGCAGTTCATTAATTCCTAAGAAATTAATTAATTCTAATTTTGTAAGAGTAAAAATATTCATCTCTTTAACCCCTAAACACTTTCCATAAAGAGTTCTTCCAGCGATTCTCCTTCTTTAACAACTTCATTCATAAAACCGCTTGCCAGAAGCTTTCCACTCTTTATAATAGCTACCTTATTACACAGCTTCTCGGCCACCTCCAGCACATGAGTTGAGAAGAATATGGCACATCCATCCTTTGTCATATCCCTCATTATCTCCTTCAGGACAAATGCCGCCTTAGGATCAAGTCCTACAAAGGGTTCATCCATTATAAGAAGCTTTGGGCTATGAATAAGAGCCGATATGATAACCAATTTTTGTTTCATACCATGAGAATAGGAGGATATGAGATCACCAAGGGAACCTGTTATTTCAAACTTATCCCCATACTCTGAGATTTTCTGCTCCCTTTCTGCAGAGGGTACACCATAGATATCTGCAACAAACTGAAGATACTGTATACCTGTCATAAATTCGTATATATCAGGATTATCCGGAATATAAGAAAGCCTTCTCTTAACCTCCATAGGATTCTCTTTAATATCTATTCCATCTATTAAAACCTGGCCCTTGTCAAATTCATGAATACCGGTAATTGCCTTAAGTAAGGTTGTTTTGCCGGCTCCATTATGACCGATAAAAGCAAAGATATCGCCTTCCTCAACATTAATTGATATATTAAAAATCCCTTTATCCGTTCCCTTATATTTTTTATCCAGATTATTTATTACCAGCATGGCAAAAACCTCCAATTTATCAAACGGTCATTAATCATGTTGCAAAAACTGTATCACACGTTGTATCTTTTGTATTAGTTTTTGTAATACAGATAATACATCTGTTTTATTAACCTGTCAATATATATTCGAAAAACATACCTACAATTTGGGGAGTATCATGAAAAAAAGCAGGAATTACACAACGTGCAATTCCTGCTTTTCCATCTATAATCTTTTTTCAAATTTATTAAAGTTTTCTCCCTGATAAGGAATCAGTTTATGTTTCTTTGGCAATTCCCAAGGTGTATCCACCTTTAATTCTCCGGTATTTTTAAAACAGATTGCCAGCTTTACAGATGAAAAATGTAATGGTAAGTTTTTTAATGCCATTGTTTCTATCACATCATTGGTAAAAAAGCAAAAATTCTCTATATCTGTTATAAAATCTTTTATTTCCTTTCATGTTTTATAATTTTTTATTATATAGATTTCTTTTTATACAATTATTTTACCTATGAAACTAAATTATCGAAAAAATTATTCGTCTCTGAGGCGTTCGATTACGGTTTGGGTGCTCAGTTTCTTGTAGGCTATGACTGGTATGATGACAATGAGGAGCCCTATGAATGGCAGGCTGGCGAAGAGCGGTACCAAAGTGAAGTTCCATTCAAACATCATTATTTCATCGACTATGGATCTAAGTAATGTTAAATTGATCACTACTGATAATATTATAGATAATATAAAGGTCCAGATAAAATAGACTCCGCCTTCTTTCATGAGTTTTACCCTTAGCTGTTTTCCAGTCATTCCCACAGCTTCCATTACTGCAAATTCTCTGCTTCTTACTATTATTGAAGTTGCGATGGTATTTGCAAAGTTGAGGATTCCGATAAGCCCAAGTACGATACTAACAATTGTTCCTACTATGCTTACCATCTTTCCAAAGGATTTATATTCCTCACATATACTTTCTTTTGAGTTATATTCAAGGCTGTAATTTATTTTTGTAGTATAATTTTTGAGCCACTCATTCATTTGAGCCTCGTCCTGGTCGTCAACATTTATAATGGTTCTCATAGGATTCCAGTCCCCATTTAGCTTAAGAAACTCCTCTTCAGGTAAGATATAATCGCATTGAAAAACCGTATAATGCTGAAGCACCATGGCATACGGAATCTTTACTATTCCATAAACTGTATATTCCTTGCTTGGTGCATTTTCATTAGTTTCATAACAAAATACTTCACCACTTTCACTTGTATATTCCTTATATTCTACATACTTATTATCCTGGCTGCTAATCTCTACCTTATCACCGGGATCCAGAAAGTTGATATATTCTTCGTCTCCCGCATACCCTTGAGTCATAAGCACATAGTCACCGGAATTAAATTCATCCCAGTCTATCTTATTATCTCCATTTATGGTTTCTATGACCTCCAGTTTTTCCACGGCAAGACGGCCCATTCCGTAATCATTTCCTGTTAAGCTTTTCTTCTTATCAAGCTCATTAAGATAAGTATCCAGATTAAATTCCGGTTTATGCTTATAAAACTCTGCAATACTCTCCCTCACCCGATCATTTGCAAGATAATCATTTTTAATTTTATCCCAGTTTTCAGCACTCATTTCATGTTTATTGAATGGATCTATGTAGACATTTCCTATATCCATAGAAAAATCTTCTTCACTAAGCGCTTGGATAAATGCTTTGTCCACCCCGGCAGTCTCGTTATACGCAGCGCCGGGGTTATCTAGACTTGCATCCTGAACACTGAAGTCCGCTACTACCATTCTTCCAATGTAAGAGTCCATACTAAAGCCCGAGACAAATGCAAATACCGTGTTAAATATCACCAAAGCAAGGCTGATTGAAAGGATTACAACAGCCATTTTCTTCTTAATTTTTCCGTTCTTATCTCTCTCCTCGGTAAATCTGATAGCCTCAATTGGAGAAACCCTTGCCGCTTTCCTACAGGGTTTTATAGCGCTGATTATAAGGGTCAGATAGGAGAACAAAACAGCACCAAGTAAGAACCATACATTTAAATGCAGCTTCCCCTTATCAACAGTCATGGTATTAAGCTGACCAGAAACCATAGGCAGTATATAAGTTCCCACGCCTATACCCATAATAAGTCCTGTAGGAATTCCAAGGATTGCGATTATATTTGCCCTCTTAAGAACTATCTTCCTTAACTGCTTTCCAGTAGTTCCTATGGTTTTAAGCAGGCCATATTCCTGCATATCGGAAATGATATTTATATAGAAAATGTTATATATGATCAGATATCCGCCCAGGAAGAATAATATAATAAGGCATATGCACATAATCAGAGTTGGAATGTCAATCTGGCTGCTTCCATAAGCCCAGTTAATTCCATATGGTGTCTCTTCACTAAGTCCATTCCTTTTAATAAGATTCTTGGTCTTCCCTTCAATATTAAATGAATTACTAAAATTAAAATCAGCCGAAATATATCCTGACAGATCATAGTCATATGCTTCTAAATAATATTCTTGCCTTACAGGAGCATATTTTTCCTGAAATGCCTTCGATATCATTCCCACCTGTGACATGGATATTGAATCTCCCCTGTAATATCCCGAGAGTACAAAATCATAGTTCTCGACTACTCCGCCTATATCAATCGACATAGTAAAGTTTTGTCCGATCTTAGCCGGAACTCCCAGTGCTTTCAGGGAAATGTCACTGAGAACGATTTCATTTTCCTTTTCAGGCATTCGTCCCTCTTCTGGATAGCTAAAAGAAAACTTTGCATCCAGTGGCTCATAATAGGAAATCTCCGTTGACGTCTTATTTAATTTTTCATCCGCTGCCACACCAACAATTATCCTATAGCTTATTTCCTTCAGTTTCTTGTCGTCCTTTATCTGGTCATACTCTGACTGACATAGGTATTTTAATCCAGCATGAGCACTACCGCCTACCTGCCTCATGGTTGATATTTTAATTTCCTCCACCAGACTTCCACCTACTGTAAACAGGGTAGAAAAAAGAAGTGTTGTAAGTATTACTGCCAGGATAAGTACCATGTATTTTTTTACATTTGTTTTTATACCGCTTATGGCCAGGTTGTTTATTGCCTTTTTATTTTTTACATTAATCATGATGTTTCCTCTTTATTATTTATATTAGTCATGATTTTGCTTTCTTATTAATTAAGTCTTGCGCAGTGGGTGGGCAATGAAAAATGACATCTTCCATTGCCCACCCCCTGCGCATCCTCGCGGAGCATTTATCTCCTACCTCTAGTTTATTCCACCCTAAGCCTGTCTATAACACTTCTCTTGCTGAGTCTAATATGTGCAATTACTGGTATAATAATTATAAGTAGTAGGATAAGAGGAAGACATATTGCTAAAGGCATAAGAGTAAATCTCCAGACAAACATTCCAAATGCATCAGCTAAAAATCTTATAACAGTTACATTAAGGATAGATGATATGACTACTGAAACCACCATAGTCCAGAAGAAGTATGTAAATCCCTCCTTCATAAGCTTACGCTTCTGCTGACCACCTGTCATTCCAACTGCTTCAAGCATAGCAAGTTCTCTACTTCTGACGATAATAGATGTTATCATTGTATTTGCAAAGTTCATAAGTCCAATAAGTCCAAGGATAACTGCAAGAATTATTCCTACCATCTCTATGGTATCACTGAGAGATTTATACTCTGCAATCACACTTTCCTTTGATGTATAAGCTAAACCTAATTCTTCTGATGTAGTATATTCCTTGATCCATTTTTCAAATGCTCCTTCATGGTCATCATCTACATCAACAAGGACTCTCATTGCCCCCTTTGGACCATCTAGTTCCTCATATTTACTCTCTGGAAGGATATAATTTAATTCAATAAAATCTGATACAATGTATTTCATAGGTTGCGGAATATCTACGATTGCGTATACTTCGTACTCCTTAAAAGGTGCATTTTCATAACTTTCATAGCTTGTTGTCTGTCCTATTATTATGGGTTCTTCCAGCATTTCTGCATACTTTGGATCATGACTTCTGATTTGTATCTTATCCCCAAGTTCAACAATGTTCTCATAGTTTTGATTACCATCTGTCCATCTTGTTGCTAATACATAATCTCCGGAATTAAACTTTTCCCAATCTATTGTATCTGATCCATCCAGAGTTTCGATTACATTGAGCTTTCCTATGGCATATTCTCCCATTCCATAGGTAGATCCAACTAAAAACTTAGATTCATTAAAATCCTTCATACAAGCGTCATAATCATAATTTTCATATGTGAGAAAATTATTTACGCATTCTATAACAGCATCTTTTTGGAAGAAGTTTTCTTCCACCTTTTTCCAACTATCATCAGAAAACTCCTGTCCCAATGTTGTAACATAAATTTTTCCTATTTCATTTACTCCTGACTGGCTTTTTATCTTTTCAAGCATATCCTGATCAACACCTGCTGTTTCATGGAATGAAGCCGCTACGTTATCAAGTGAAGCATCCTGTATGCTGAAATCTGCTACAACGTCTTTCTTTACATATTCATTTACATCAAAGCCACTTACTAAACCTATAACTCCATTAAATATAATCAGAGCAAGTGATAAGGAAAGAATAACTACAGTAAGCTTCTTACCTCTTTTTTTATTTCCATCAGATTCTTCTGTGTATCTAAGTGTCTCAATAGGAGATACCTTTGATGCCTTTCTGCAAGGTCTTCCGGCACTTATTATAACTGTAAGATATGAGAAAAGTGCCGCTCCAATAAGGATCCAGATATTGGTATGTACATTTCCTTTTCCCACAGTCAATGTATTCATCTGTGCTGAGATAAATGGAAGAACACACGCACCAACTCCAACTCCCAAAAGAAGACCAATCGGAATACCCACAAATGAGATAATAGTCGCTCTCTTCATAACAATCTTCTTTAGCTGTTTTCCGGTTGTTCCTATAGTTTTAAGAAGTCCGTACTCCTGCATATCAGAGATAATATTAATATCAAATATGTTGTATATGATAAGATATCCGGCAATGAAAAATGTAATAAGCATTCCTACACATATAATAGCCATGGAAGCATTAATATCATATCCCGCATATGCATAGTTTATACCGTAATCAACATCTTCTCTAAGACCAGTTCTGGAAATAAGTGACACAACATTTTTCTCTATATTAAAGCTGTTATTAAAATCTATATTTACACTCATCCAGCCTGCCATGCTATTACCCTCACGTTCAGGATAAGTAATCATCTTAACAGGAGCTATTTTTTCCTGAAGCTCTTTCGATATAAGGGCCATCTGAGCCATTGCCACCTTATCTCCACGGTAATAACCGCTAAGTACAAATTCCTGCGGAACCTCTTCACCATCTATTAAAAGATTAACTGTAAATGTACTTCCCACCTCAGCAGGTACACCAAGGCTTTCAAGAACAATATCACTGGTTACGATTTCATTTTCCTTAATCGGAAGATTACCAACCTCAGGATAGCAGAAACATTTTTTTGCATTCTGCTCCTCTGAGTAATATACCTCTGTTGGAAGCTTACTCAGCTTGTCACTGGAAAGGTATCCAACCATAATACAATAAGAGATATCTTTGAGCTTAGGGTCATTTTTTACCTGCTCATACTCCGGAAGACTCAAATACTTCAGTCCGGCATGATATGTTGTACCAATTTTTCTCATACTGGAAATCTGTGTTTCTTCTATTACGCTTCCACCAACTGTGAAAAGTGATGAAAAAAGGAGTGTTGTAAGAATCACAGCTCCAATCAGAACTATATACTTCTTTATATTTGACTTAATTCCACTAATAGCAAGTTTTGATATTGCCTTTTTGTTATTTACTTTCTGCATTTTTCCGTTTCCCTTATATTAGTTTAAGATTTCCAAACAGTAGATTCTAAACAATATGGCCATCCTCTATTCTGATTATTCTGTCAGCCATCTGCGCTATCTCATCACTATGTGTTATCATCACAATCGTCTGATTGAACTTCTTTCCTGTTGTCTTAAGAAGTCCAAGAACATCCTGGCTTGTCTTGCTGTCCAGATTTCCTGTTGGCTCATCAGCAAGTATGATTGCTGGCTTTGATGCAAGGGCTCTCGCTATCGCAACCCTCTGCTGCTGTCCTCCTGAAAGCTTTGACGGAATTCTATCAACCTTATCACTGAGGCTCAACACATCTATTACATTATTTACAAATTCAGTATCTACTTTTTTTCCATCTAACTGAATAGGAAGAATAATATTATCATAAACTGTTATCGAAGGAACCAGGTTGAAACTCTGGAAGATAAATCCAATCTTTCTTCTTCTAAATATACATAAATCATCACCCTTCAGACCTGAGATATCTTTATCGTCTATTATGACATTTCCCTCTGTAGGATTATCAAGACCACCAAGCATATGAAGCAGAGTTGACTTACCACTTCCACTTGTTCCTATAATGCTGACAAACTCTCCTCTTTCAACACTTAGACTTACATCATCCAGTGCCTTCACCAGAGTTTCGCCTTCGCCATAATACTTCTTTAAATGTTCTGCAACTAATATACTCATTTCATTCCTCCATTAGCGTTAACCGCTTTGTTTTTTACAATATTGATAATACCACCCACTTCTTACCAGAATCTTTCTCAATTCTTTCACTTTTGAAATAATTAAAATATCCTATCTTTTGCATCTGCTCTTACAAAAGATAGGATATTTCTCTATATTTACCAAAGGGGTCTGACCCTTTTGGCAAATTCAATTGCACGCAATCTAATTTACCATTGGGGTCTGACCCTTTTGGCAAATTATTCTGGTGTGTTGCGAAGGTAAATGATAAATTCGCCTCCACTTCTTTTATTATTTGGTATAACTTTTATGTAACCATCTTCCTTTGCAATGATTTCTCTGGCAAGATAGAGACCTATTCCTACGCCTTCTTCTTGTTGAAATTCGCTGCCTCTGTAGAATCTGCCGAAGATTTTAGCCATGTCTTCTTCGCTTATTCCAGGACCATCGTCTACAACATGAATGGCTGAATATATTTCAAATTTTTGGGAAAATACTTCTATATTTCCATCTTCAGGAGTATATTTTACTGCATTATCCAAAATATTTATCAATGCCTCATTTGTCCATTTAAGGTCAAATGCAGCTTTCATGCCAGCTTCCTTCTTATGATTGATTTTTATATTCTTACTCTTTGCCTTTACATCAACTGCTGCAATGGAGGTACTTATCAGCTTATCAATCTCCTCTACCTTTGTAACCACGGCCAAGGTCCCATTTTCAAGTCTTGATAGCTTGGTAAGTGAATCAATCAAAAATTCAAGGCGTGTGTTCTGCTTAGATATTTCATTTGCGTATTTTTTTATCTTTTCAATCGATGCATCATTTCCTAGTTCTGCCTCCTCACGAAGCAGCTCCGAGTACATCTTAATATTGGTCATTGGAGTTTTCGTCTGATGGGATAGATCAGATATAAATCTCTCTAAGCGCTTTCTTTCCGCCTCAAGATTCGAATTGGAAAGAACTGAATTTCCCAGAAAATCCTTCCACCTGGATTCCAGACGAGACAGCTTGCTTTCATCATAATTGCTTTCTACAAATGTACCATCCAGGGCATCATCAAGCATTTTTTCAAGCCTTGTTATCGTTTTATTTTCAAACATAATTTCTCCTAATCGAATCGATAACCCTGTCCATAGACAGTATTTATATGTTTGGTTTCAGAACTAGAATCTATCTTGTTCCTCAACCTGTTTATTGTGACGGACAAAGCATTTTCATCCACAAATTCTCCGTCATTCCCCCAAAGCCTGTCCATTAATATATCCCTGGTAAGGAGCCTTCCCTTATTATCCAAAAATGTTTTAAGAAGTCTCTGTTCATTTACACTTAGAATAATCTCTTCATCTCCATTTTTGAAAACAAGCTTATTAAAGTCAAATGTCATCTCTCCCAAGGTATAAACCAAGGCACTATTTTCCCCTGAACCTGAGGTACTCCTTAGTGAAGCACCAGAAGTACTTGGAGCATCTGATTTTTCAGCTTCCTTTATATTACTTCTCCTGATTAAGGCATTTACCCTTGCCCTTAGAACCGCAAGACTAAATGGCTTGGTAAGAAAATCATCCGCTCCCAGGGTAAGTCCTGTTACTTCGTCCATTTCCATATCATTTGCCGTCAATATAAGAACTGGAACATTGCTCTTACTACGAACATATTTTAGATAATCATATCCGATTCCATCCGGAAGATTAATATCAAGTATTATCAGGCTAAGTTCACCACCATAAGAATCAAAGCCTTTCTTTGCATCACTAATTGTGTATTCCTTATAAAACTTATTCTCTCCTTCACTAAGAGTAATTGCAACTCCATCGCTGAGAGAACGATCATCTTCAACTATTTGTATAAACATCTTCAATACCTCATTATTTACCAATGGGGTCTGACCCCTTTGGCAAATTAGATTGTGTACAATTGAATTTACCAATGGGGTCTGACCCTTTTGGCAAATTTTGGTAAATTACTCTGTGAATAGTGCTGTTGAGTAGTAGCGGTCTCCGCTGTCTGGGAGAAGTGCCACTATTACTTTACCCTTGTTTTCAGGGCGTTTTGCAAGTGTGATGGCTCCAAAAAGTGCGGCGCCTGAGGAGATTCCAACGGAAATGCCTTCTTTTTTCGCCAGCATTTTAGCTGTAGCGTATGAGTCCTCTCCGCTTGCTGTAAATATCTCATCACAGATTTCTGTATTTAAAACTTGTGGAATGAAATTCGCTCCAATACCCTGAATATCATGAGGTCCAGCCTTTCCTCCTGAAAGAATTGGTGAGTCAGCTGGCTCAAGTGCTACTATTTTTATATCCGGATTCTGCGATTTCAGGTATTCTCCTACTCCTGTGACTGTACCTCCTGTACCAACACCTGCGATAAATATATCAACCTTTCCATCTGTATCTTCCCAGATTTCCGGACCTGTACTTTCTCTATGTGCCTTAGCATTTACCGGATTTACAAATTGTCCTGGGATAAAGCTACCTGGTATTTCCTTTGCCAGTTCCTCTGCCTTATCAATGGAGCCCTGCATCCCCTTATCTCCGTCTGTTAGAACAATTTCTGCACCGTACGCCTTGAGGATATTTCTTCGTTCAAGGCTCATGGTTTCTGGCATAGTAAGTATTACCCTATAACCCTTAGCTGCCGCTATTGATGCAAGTCCAATTCCAGTATTACCTGACGTGGGCTCTATAATTACAGAACCCTCCTTCAGCTTGCCACTCGCTTCAGCGTCCTCTATCATAGCCTTTGCCACACGATCCTTGGAGCTTCCTGCTGGATTGAGATACTCAAGCTTCACAAGCACTGTCGCTTCAAGCCCCATTTCCTTTTCAATATTAGTAACTTCCATAAGTGGTGTATGTCCAATTAAATCAAGTACTCCTTTACAAATGTTACTCATAATATTTTCCCTCCATTTTGTGTCTAATATATTGTATTTATATTATCGATTTTGTAATCAAGCTTCTGTATATTTTCTATTTAATATTTTCATACTTCTGTAGCTTTTC
>JAILGP010000216.1 GCA_024696635.1 Eubacterium sp.
ATCGTCACCTTAATAAACTCTTCCCAGTCCTTTGGTATCTTTCCGATATTTTTTTCAGACCCAAACATTTCCTCATACCGTTCCTCCGCCACATCTATAAGGGCATTTAAAATCTCTTCCTTCCCCTTATACTGCTTATAGAGGGAAGGTCCCTTAATGCCGACACGTTCAGCAATCAGATTTACCCCGGTTCCGTCATATCCGTTCTCAGCAAACAGTGTTAATGCTTCATCCAGTATTCTTTGCTTTGTTGACATGATGTCCTCCCAATCTCCGCTAACGAAAGTTAGCCTTATTGTAGCTATAAATCGTTAGCTTGTCTACTTTTTTTCTCCGGAAACGTAAAAAAGCCTGCAAACATAAGGATTTCTCCCAACACCTGCAGGCTCAATACACCAAATGGAGATATAGTTCCGTTAACTAGAATAAAAGCAAAGAACAAAGAAGAATAAAAAAACGAGGCTATTAAAAGTAGTAAAACTACTGATAATAGCCTCAAATTTAATTATTTTCCTTTATTTTCTTCTATTCCATAAATTTTTTATATCTTTTAGTACCATTCCAGTACCACAAGGGCTAAATCTTTATTTATGTGAGTCCGAGTGGTTTTGAAGTCTATCACAAATAATCTAAAAACCGTTGACAATCCAAACCAAAAGATTTATCATCCCATTTATAAGAAATGGGTTTTTACCGTACAGTCCTATGACTCAAGCGGGCTGCTCGTTTCTTTTTTTATTGAAATAATATCATATAAATACTTCATGTTATCTTCTGAGTGTCTCACAAGCATCACTGCTATATAAATATTGTATCTCTCAACTTCCCCTGTTTTATCACTATATACTGGCAAAGCAAATCTAACATCATATCTATACCACCCATATTTTGCATCTTTTTCATGTTTCTGTTTCACATTTTCTGAATATCTTCTATTACATGCAATCTGTACAATCTCAGGTATAGCTAGGGCTGCATTTGCCTTCGCTTTAGATACTGCTCCTTTCAAAGCAATTCTACTTTTAGAATTAGCATATTCATCCGGGAAATCTTTTGATATAAAAACCTTATCACAAGTTTCTTCTATTTCATAAAACTCTCCAATATACTCCTTCAGGTATAATTCTACATCTTTCCATTCACTCCGTTTTCCTTTAAATCTAATATCATTAATTAATACAAACCTTTTTCCATCCAAATCAGTAATTATGTTTATATTTCTTTCCATTTTAACTCCATTTTGACAGATTGTTATATGACCAATCTGTACCTATATTTTAGCAATATCACTCATCACTTATCTCATCCTCATCAGTTTCATACATCTCACGATATATCAAAATATAATCTGCAATACTTTGAGGATATTTATCAAAAAATCTTCTACACACCTTTTTATATAATTCCAATATCTCATCTGTCGCACAAAAATCCAAGAGATAATCCAACATATGTTCTACTTCATCCACTGAGGCATCAGGTCTACTACATAAATCATCCACTAATGGTGCATAAATATAATAAGCTTGCTTATGTAATAGTTCTATTGATTTTACTAATTCAATAATTTCTTTATCCATTTTCCCTTTAATCTCCATCCCATATACCATCCGGTCTCAACTCCGCCATTGCTATTAGTTGGAAGAGTGGTTTCATTGCATTAGCCGCAGTAGCTTCCCAATAATTTGTATTTGGACCTTCACTAATTTCATATGATATTTCTTCTTTTGTTATATCATCTTCACAAAAATGCATTTTTAATATATCATCATCATTTCCATTTATATCCTTGAATACAGTTTTCTTACGAATTGTATTTATCCATTCTCCATCTTTTTTGTATTTCATTTCTATTCTTGATGCCAGATCCTTCAGCATATTAATTGATTCCGAGCCACTTTTCCCGTAAATCCCTCTAATCCCTAAATTATCATATTCACCAGATTCCTCAACATAGAATCTATCGTCTCCTTCAGCGGCTTCGTAATAATATCTACCATAATTATATGTGATATTTAGCCAAGCATCTCTTATTGCAGCTGGTGAAAAAGTTTTTGTTTCAGGATTATAATCAGCCTGATATGTTCCACCAGTCATCACATGTTTAATTGGAAGCATAATTGTCTCCCCTGAAACTCTATCTTTCAAATATATGTCGTAGCTCATTATATCACCTCCCACCGCACAGATATATGTCCTAGGCATAGGTTATCATATACCTACGGTATATGCAATATGTTTTACATTTTTTTATTTTTTTGATACAATTCCAGTTATAATCTAAATAACTATCAATCAACACACACCATATAAAGGATATACTATGAAAATAGACATTGACCGACTAATTAAATGTAGAAAACAATTAAATATTTCGAAACGAGAAGCAGCAAAAAGAATCGGTGTTTCACAGCCAACTTATCTTAGATATGAGTCAGGAGAAAGAGAACCTACTATCCATGTGCTTGAAGATATCGCTAGGACATTTCACACTTCTGTCGATTATTTGATTGGAGCTACTGATTCACCAACACCAAACTCTATTACCATAAACAAAAAAGAAAACCCTCAGGTTTTCTCTATAATAGAAAACTATGAAAGCTGGAACGAAACACAACTTAAGCGATTAATGGCTTATGTCAAAAAGATCAACGAACTCTACACAAAAGACAAACTTGATTCTTAGTACCAAATTAGTACCACAAGGCATCAAAAAAAGCTCGCAAACGCCCTATTTTAGGGCTTCTGCGAGCTCTTGTTTACTATAGGAGTTCACTCGTTCCTGGTGGCTTGGAAGTCTCTTTTCCTATCATTGCTTGATACAAATACCCCTCTCGGGCCATCTGTTTATGCCATTCTATCGAATCAAATTCGGGCGGGTATAAAAGTCAGTTTTAACTTCAATTCATAGTCCTTTCAATCTTCCAGCACTAATACATTCCCAAAAGGGTATTGTTTTCATCATAAATTAGCAATTGGTCGTTTACATACTCAAAATACATCTTTTCGACTTCTGGAGCATCGCATAGTTTAGTTTTGTTTTCACCGTTCAAGTCGGAAACGAAAATCTCTGTTCCTGAATATGTATAAAGCTTATTATTTTCTACAGAG
Source organism: Eubacterium sp. (assembly GCA_024696635.1). Taxonomy (GTDB): domain Bacteria; phylum Bacillota; class Clostridia; order Lachnospirales; family Lachnospiraceae; genus Eubacterium_Q. The sequence continues at coordinate 3,112 of JAILGP010000216.1, forward strand.
AAGTTTACTATTTGCTCACTATTATCCTCTATTAAATAAATAATCTCTGTTTCATCAGATATTGGATTATATCTTACCAACGCCTCCTTATCGAAAGAGCTAAGACCTTTCATAGATTGATGCTCATAAACCACATGTCTATAAGACGTCTGAACAACCATGTAAATATCATTTCCTATAACTGCCGTTCTGGCTGGAATGGCAATCGGATTTGTTCCATCCATCCAACTGTCATCCATCAAATAAAAAGGTGTCTTAAATGACTCACCATCTATGAAAACATAAAAATCGAATGCCTCATGGTCATAAACATACTCATCCTTATCCTTGTCGTCATCCTCCTCACCAAGAATATCAATCGCCTCTCCAGAACCAATTTCGACAACATTCCCTAGCGTACTCGGTTCATAAACATATATTTTTTCATCCACAGCACGAATACCTGCAGGCTTCATTACGCTCGTTATTTCTGACTCTGATTTATCTTCTCGATTTATCATATACATTCCATCAACATCATAAAAAATATATTTATCATTGAAGGAAACAGCACTGATAATATCCTCTTCGTCTTCAACTTGTTCTGCAGTATATATTTCTGCATTGCCATTTTTATCTACAAGAAAGATTGACGCCCCATTTATGTACAGATACTCATCACCATTTGTACAGGTTCTGACACCGTCACTTAAACCATCATCAACAGAGTCTATTACTGCAAAAACATTTATATAATTATTATCTTTTGCTTGTTTAATCCATTTTTTTATAGAAAAAATAATTGAAATAATAATAATGGTAATGATAACGCCAATAGTTATGGCGGCAGTAATCACAGCTCGTATAATAATACTCTTAATTTTTTTCTTTTTCTCTTTATCCATCTTTTCTCCAAAACCAGTGAAAATACACGAACATAATTTTACTTCTTTTATACCATTTACCGCAATAATAAAAATGGCACCATCTATTGGGGATTGTGTCATCTGTTCTTTATACACATAGAAACATGAGAAGTAAGACAAAAAAAAGGAGGTTCCTCCTTCATTCTTTACTATTCTCTTGCAAGCTTTTCTACTGATTCAATAAAGTCATAAAACTTTTATTTGCTATCACTTTCTTTAGAATCTTTATTAAAAGAAATACCATAAACGGTACCGTTCTCAAGTTTAACTCTTAATGAACAGTTACCTTCAGAATAATCAAGCATATCACTTGTCTTTGAATCAATATTTACAATTAAATAGGATGAATCATCTTTTTATATACTTATTTTCAATAACTCATCATATTGAGAGAAAACATTATAAAACCATTTTCTGCACTCTTGTAATAT
>JAILGP010000224.1 GCA_024696635.1 Eubacterium sp.
ATATTAATTATATTTTTTTTATAGTTTCCAAACCACTACATCATTATATGCTCTACCACACTAAGTATATCAATATCAATTTCAATATCACTATTACTATATACCCTATCCGATTCACTAATATATAATCAAACTATTTACTCTCTTTTTTCCATTTGACAGAAATCAGAGCAAACACCAAGGACAATCCCATCCCAATTAGCGTAAGATATGATATAAGGCTGGATGGAATTCCCAAAGCCAAAAGCGGACCAGAAAAATAAGTACCTGCTATTCCAAAGCTTCCTCCAAGCGCAACAGATGCTACCCATAATGGAACCCTTACACCATTTTTCTTATAGGCAAAAATCGCTATCATAAGAGGAAATATAACCCCCGGAGTATATATAGAATAGGCACCAGTCAGAAGACTCATAATATCTCCCCTACCCATCATAGCAAGTATAAGGGCAAGACCACCAATTACAAAAACCGTGATTCTGACATAATTTACATTTTCTTTTTTCAAAATATCCTTAACGAATATTGTTGAAGCATTGATTATACATGTATCAGTAGATGAAAGAATTGCCGAAAGCAGACCAAACACAAGAAGTATAGCCAAAGGCTTTGGAAGCATGGAAATAGCATACATAAGTGCACCATTTTCTCCCATTTCTTCAGGGCTTATATTATATTTTAACCACATACCTATAAATGTAATAATCACCGAAAAAACAAGAAGTACTATTCCAGCAATACTAGCTGATATTCTGGCAGTTTTTTCATCTTTAGAAATGAAATTTCGAGACATAATATCTGGTCCCAGAAAATACACACCACCTATGACAAAAAACTGAGTAAACAAATTCATAGGCCCATAATTATAATTTAAAAGTTCTATATTATCTGCCAGTCCACTGATATCGCCACCTTTAACAAAATAAAGATATACAAGACACACTGTAACACCAAGCAGAATTATTATAAGCTGAAGCTTATCAGTCTTTACAACCGACATCTGACCGCCAACCAGTATATATGCAATAACAATTATTGAAACGGCACCAAATATAAGTTTACTATTCTTTCCTAAAGCAAATGCAATAAGGCTGTTCATTGCAACAAGCTGGCCTGCAATAACGCCAATCCAGGAAATAACAATTATTATGGCTATAATAAGTTCAGCAGGTCTGCCAATAATTTTACCTGCAAGATCAGGCAGTGTATCAGCATTAATACTTCTGACTCTTTCAGAAAGGAATATAGACTGGAGGATAAGCCCGATTGCTCCAAATGCAAGCCACCATATCCCTGGAAAACCAATTTTATATACTGTATCTGTTATTCCTATTGTTGTTGAAGCACCAACCACTGTAGCCAACAAGGTCATAATAACAGCGAAGGAGGTCTGGTTCTTACCAGCAACGCTATAATCCGTAAAGTCCTTTATCTTATAAAAATCCATTAGTCCAATAATGACAAAAACCAAAAGATAAAGTATCAGTGCAATCAAAAATGTAATATTCATGTCTACTATTCTCCTATCGCTTATATAAAATCCTTATTAGGTATAACAGACATAAAAAGGAATGTCAACCCTTTTGTGCACTCAGGTTGACATTCCGTTATTTTTTTGAAACATTAAAGCTTTAGATTAAATAAATTTTTCTGATCAAATCAGCAATGACCATATTTTTTTCAGGTCTTAAACCAGATATTTTCTCAAGTTCAGCAGTTCTTATACCAACACCAACAATGTAGTTACTGAACTTACCAGTCTCCAGGTCCACTATTCCCTCAGTAAGTATACCGCAGACCTTTTGGGAGCCTATATAGAGAGAACTATACTTCCCATCCTCAAGAGATACATTATAGTATTCTTCAATTATCTGAGAAACTATTTCTTTTATTGAAAATGTTATATTATCAGAGTTTTTATCTATCTCATCAGGATTAAGTATAATACTAAGATACACACCTCCATCAGGTGACGAAAAATCACTACCACCATGACCTCTTCCAGACGTCTGACTTTTGGCTACTATAACATTTCCATGTTCCCTGTTCCCCATCAGAATATTTCTCTTGGCCTCAATATTTGTAGAATCAATCTGATCAAATACATTTAATCTGGAATAATCATAAGCTTTAAAAGACTCATTATTCATATTTTCAAGATACATGCAAATACCAGCTTTGGATATAATATTATTATCCATCTCCAGCATATAGCCCTTGTTATTGACAGATTGAATCTGATATCCATCCTTCCTGAGTTCATTAATATTCTTCCAGATAGCATTCCTGGACACACCACAGCATTCAGCCAAAAACTGTCCCGACAGATAATTACCTTTTTCTTTTTCAAGTGCTTCTAACACAGCATCTTTAGTCGTCATAAGATAAACCTCAAATGTAAATTTATAAAAATTCATCCACATAGCATGCTTTAATATTTTCTCAATATGCCCGCTTTAATACTTTACAACATGCCCGCTTTAACACTTTCTCAAAAGACATACTATATAGCTTAACCACACAAGCATTTTATAATTCGTCTACAACCTGAAATATATAGAATTTGAGGTAATAGGATTCGTCTGCTGCCCATAGAATAGGATGATCAGGAGCCTGAGTCCTGAACTCCACTTGTCTAAGCCTTTTATGTACAGCCTTGGCAGCCTCTTTAATAGTCTTGGCAAATAATTCCTGTGTCATAAAATGTGAACAGGAACAACTTGCAAGATAGCCACCATTTTCCACCAGCTTAAGACCCTTCATATTAATCTCTCTATATCCCTTTATGGCCTTTTTGGTAGCTTCTCTTGACTTTGTAAATGCAGGCGGATCAAGTATTACTACATCATATTTCTGTCCCTCCTCCACCATTTTAGGAAGCTCATCAAGTACATTTGCCACCTTAAACTTAACCTTATCCTCAAGATGATTTCTTTTAGCATTGGCCTCAGCCTGACTAATAGCATATTCAGATATATCCAGCCCAAGTACTGACGAGGCACCGCCATATCCGGCATTAAGGGCAAATGTACCCATATGTGTAAAACAATCAAGAACCTTTTTGTCTTTACAGATTTTCTGCATAGCAAGTCTATTATACTTCTGATCAAGGAAAAAGCCTGTTTTCTGGCCATTAACAACATCAACCATATAGGATATGCCATTTTCATTTATAAGAATGTCGGTATCGAATTCATTTCCAATAAAACCCTTATGAATAGGAAGCCCCTCTTTCTTCCTTTCCCTGGCATCACTTCTCTCATAAACACCAATTATATCAATACCGTCTTCCTTAAGGACCTTCTTGAGCATATTACTGATAAGCTCTTTATACCTATCAATTCCCAAAGCCAGGGATTCAACCACCAAGACATTTTCATATTTATCCACTGTAATACCTGGAAGAAAATCAGCCTCACCAAATATAATTCTGCAGGAGGATATATCCTTAGCCCCCATTACAGTCTTCCTGTACTGCCATGCAGCCTTAATCCTATTGTAGAAAAATTGGTCATCAATGATTGTATCTATCTTTCTGCTGAGAATCCTTACACGGATCTTGGAATTATCATTTATATAACCAATTCCCATAGGATAATCGTCAAAGTCCACAACCTTAACTATATCTCCATTATTATATTCTCCAATATATTCATCTATTTCATTATCAAATATCCAGGCTCCTCCAGCCTTAAGATATCTGCCCTCGCCCTTTCTCAGCTTTACAACAGCTTTTATCTCTTCCTGTCCCAACATAATTATTCCTCTCTGCGACAAAATATTTATAGTTTAGAATTTCTTACAAGCAGTAAGAAAAGTCCATTTTTCCAAATGATACTATTATTTAGACAAACATTTTTTCTTATATATTCTCAAGAATAATTGTTATTAAAACAAAAATACCTTAAAAAAAACATTTTCAGCATTTGTATTATACAATATCAAAATAAAGAAATATAGACTAATATAAATACTTTTATAAGGACAAAATATATTGCAATAACTAACATTTTAAAAATCAGTCAAGAAACAAACCAATAAAAAACCTGCCGGAACCAAAAGCTTCAGCAGGTTAATTATTTATATATCATTTAATAAAAGTACAAGTACGTTTAACCTGAACAATAAGATAATTTCTAAATATAAACTCGCCACCTCTATTTGATCCAACATAGTCACCATCACCTGGTGAAGGATAAACCTAGCATCTTACCAGGAAACGGATGAGTAAAAACACCCCAACAATTCGTTAAGATTGTTCCTAAATTATGAAAGATTTCATAAAATCAGCTCACAAAACAGATTCATATATATTATAAAAAATCTTTTTGGTCATCCTATTCCAAAATCACTTTATCATAATATACATCTTTTTCTTTTTCCGAAAGTTTATGATTTCCAACCTTTACTTTCTTTAAAGTATACCCATCATCCTTATTTTTCTCAAATGTCAAAGTAGTTGATTCTTTATTTACGCTATAAACCTCAACATAACCTCTTTGTTTCTCAACGACATCAACAAATCCATTTCCTGTTATAGCAATAGTCGTCTCACCTCCACTCTTTGATAGATCCGCATACATAGGAGTAAATTTACCTTTTATTACTAAACAACGACTATACGATTTTCCTTCTTCAGCCTCATAATCCATTACAGCCATCGCTTCATCCAGCGTTTCCTTATCATTAACATTGACAAATAATTTACCATATGATGCAGTGGAACGAAACACAAGAACAGCCACTAAAATCATTCCAATAAAAAAGGCAAGAGTAAGTAATGCTCCAACATTGTACTTTGGTCTATAAATCTTATCCCTATATAATGGATAAAAAGGTAGAAGAAATATTGAAAACAATATCAAAGAGATTTTATTTTTCTCAAATATATAGATTAGTACAGCATCTACAACAGCTATAAGTTCCAAGAAAGCCGTGAAAGGTTTAACTTTATTTATTAAATCCATATATAAAGCCGGGGACGATAATCCCATCTTAATCAAAAATGCTACATATATAGCAAAAAAAACATAAACAAGAACCCCAGTAACCATTATAACTTTTTCTTTAACCGATTCTGACATACTCTTCCCCCATTCGATTGATTTTTACATTTACTATATAGATAAATAAGTAATATAGAAGTTCTAAATCAATTTACATAAGCAATTTTCAACATAAATAAATCTAATTTATAAACTTATAGTAATACCCACCTAATATTTTAATAATCAATCAAATTATTTTCTATGCAGATTATTTTTAATTTTTTTCAGAATCGACCATTTATATTCAATTTTTTAATA
>JAILGP010000237.1 GCA_024696635.1 Eubacterium sp.
TTAATAAATACATTACAATAAAAATAATATACAAAAAAATATGCCACTATGGTACAATATGCAGCGCTTCTTTTAACTAAGATTTTATTATACATTTGTCATTTTTATAAAGTGAATTGCTGAAAAATGCCTATTTTATTAAATCATAGTCATTTAATCCATAACAAAAAATCCTTTAATTAAGAAAATAACTTGTATAATCCATAACGCTATTCAAATTAAGTTGTATATGGTTTTGATAAAAATCTTAGTCCTTCATAATAAAAAGAATATTAAACCTATGTACTTGTAAATAAAATGGAGAAACAAATGAAATTTAAATTGGATTACAAAAAAATAGCAATATGCTTTATAGCAGTTCTGGGTATGGGTTTCTTTCTATCCTTCCTTATGCTCTGCAATCTGGGAACTGACCCATGCTCCTTCATGAATAAGTCAATTTCAGATAGACTGGGAATACTTTTCGGTACCTGTCAGCTTATAATGAATGCCCTTATGCTTATAATAGTTCTATTCTGGGACAGATCTCATCTAGGCTTTGGCACTATATTCAATATGGTACTTGTGGGCTACTATGTGGATTTTTTCGACTGGCTATGGCTTAAATTTATACCAGCCTCTATTTTTACAAATCCTGCCACAAGATGGTCTATATTCCTTATAACACTTATTGGTTTTATAATTAGCGTTGCTGTCTATATAAATTCAGATATGGGTGTTTCTCCCTATGACGCCCTGCCTAAAATTATAACTAATAAGGTATGTGACAGATTCCCCAAACTTCCAAAGATGATAATCAGAATGATCTGGGATTTTTCTGTTATTTTAATAGGTAGTCTGGCAGGCGGAAAACCTATAATAGGTATAATACTTATGGCCATATTTCTTGGTCCTGCCATCAGCCTGGTTGGTAAATTATTTAAATCCTGATTTAAGAAAAGGGTCGTCTATAATTATCCTGTAAATAGGAAGATTATAAACAACCCTTTTATATTATAAAACTATTTAATTATCAACGCTCCATCTTCCATATCTCGGCTGAATATGGTTCAAGTGTGGATCCCCCACCAAAATCATGGAGACCTCCACTTATTAGTTCATCCGCCTGTCCACAACCCGCATCAAAATGTGCCGTATAAGGCTGATCAGATGCATTTATAGCGACCATGATTCTTTCATCATCTGTTTTTCTTTCAAATATACACTGATTATTTGTTAGAACAACACTCCTGAAGGAACCATAATTAAGAGCCCTGCTATTTTTCTTAATTTCAGCCAGCTTAGATATAAAATCAGTAAGCTCATTCCACTGAGGCTGATCAAAACATACTCTAAGTGCAGGATCCCCCTCTTCCTTTCTTGCTTCCGCTCCCCATTCACTTCCATAATAAAGACATGGGAAGCCCGGCATAGTAAAGGCCAGTGTATAAATAAGAGGCAGATGCTTCTTATTATTAAGAATACTAGCCACCCTTGTAACATCATGATTATCCACAAAGCTCATAAGGTGCATATCCTTGTAACGGCACCATTGCTCAGGACCAAACTGCTGCATAAGTGAATGAATAATTTCAAACATATTCATTGAATTAAAGCTTGAGAAAAGCCCCTTATAGCAGGCATAGTTTGTACATGAATCCAACATTCCAGGTCCAACAAACTGACAATAATCTCCATGAAGTAATTCACCTAAAAGAAGAAATTCAGGTTTAAGTCCATTTGTAAATTCCCTAAGATTATGTATGAAACCTTTATCAAGACAATAGGCTACATCAAGTCTAAGACCATCTATATCAAAATAATCAATCCAGTACTTTACCTTATCAAATATATGATCTACAACAGCCGGATTAAAAAGATTAAGCTTAACTAAATCATAGTTACCTTCCCAGCCTTCATACCAGAAACCATCATTATAATTTGAATTACCATCAAACGATATATGGAACCAGTCCTTATAAGGTGAATCCCACTTTTTCTCTCTCACATCCTCAAAAGCCCAGAAGCCTCTTCCTACATGATTGAATACACCGTCTAGAACAACCTTTATTCCAGCTTCATGAAGCTTTTCAACCACTTCCTTAAAGTCCTCATTAGTTCCCAGACGCTTATCTATAAGACCATAATCCCTTGTATTGTATCCATGGGTATCAGACTCGAATACAGGTGAGAAATATATAGCATTTGCACCTAACTTACTAATGTGGGGTATCCAGTCTATAACCTTTAAAATCCTGGACTCCTCTTTACCATCATTTTCAAATGGTGCTCCACAGAAACCTAACGGATAAATCTGATAAAATACTGACTCCTCATACCACATATAATTGCCCTCCTAAACTATTTTGTTTCTCTCATCCAGACGTCAAGATCCACATGTGCATCAATCCCATCTACATAACCATATGGAGAATACTGATATCCCTCTGAATGATATGGGAAAACCGGCGTATCATAAGCTGCAAGCCAGAACTCCCATTTACCAATCCTATCAAGATCAAGATTGAAAAGGAAATGGTCCCTGCTGGCATATATCATAGGCGTATAGCCTGCTTCCTCAATTGTCTCGCAAAATGCAACTACAGCATCCGTTCTATCACTTATTGATATATTATTAGCTCTTGCTTCAGTACTTTCATATACCATCTCTGTATCAACTACAACTGGTTCACTTATCTTCATACCCTCTATCATTTTAAGAGTATACTTAGCCTCTTCTATTCCCTCTTCTTTGTTTATAGCTGAGGAGAAGAAATAAGCTCCTACTGAAAGGCCAGCCGCAGCCGCTCCCTCCATATTATCCTTAGCCTTTTCATCAGGCTTTATATTTCCATTTCCATACCCTCTATATCCCACACGGACTATTGCCACATCAACTCCTGCAGCCTTAACCTTGGTCCAGTCGATATCATGCTGAAACTCAGATACATCTATGGCAATTTTACCTGACTTTTCCCCATTCTTAAAATAATTATAATAAAGGTCACCCTGACCACAATAAAAGTCAGTACTCCAATTATAGTCATTTCTTTCAACATTAGGATTAATCCTTATATATTCACAATCAGGATAGGTTCCTATAAGAATATATGCATGACCCAGATAATTGATATAATTTGCTTCACTTAATTCCGCCATACTTGAATAATCGCCAAATACAGCCTTATCTGTGGTCACTATAAATTCCCTCTTTTCCCAGAGTATTGATGAAGAATCGAGATGACTACCCTTGATTCGATTAGATACATTATAAACAATAAGACCAATTATACAGCATATTATAAGAAGACCAAGAAATGCCCAAAGTAAGGCAATCTTTTTTTCCAGATCCCTAAGCTGTTTTTTCAACATATCATTTTTTCTTCTAACCGAACTTTTTTTACCTGAATAATTATTTGAAGAACTGTGTTTGGTTCCAGGTCTGTTTGCAAAGCTTCTTTTTTCAAGATTCCTGTTTACAGAATTTACTCTTTTATGATTTCTTGTTTCATTATTTCTACTATTATTTCTACTATTATTTCTACTATTATTTTTACTATTATTTTTACTAATATTTCTTTTACGAATTCTCTCTAGTTCATAATCCTCTAGATCATCTTCATCCATATCATCCGGATCATATTCATCTAAATCATCTTCTAAATCATCTTCATCATAATCATAATCTTCTGATATATTTTTAATGTAACTATTATTTATATTATGATTTTTATTTTTCCCGTTATTGTAATTTTCTTTCACTTGACTCTATCTTTCTCTATTACATTTTATTTTTTTATTTACAGTCTTAATAAATATAAACATTCCTATAATAATAAGACCTATTCCAAGCGCAGTCTCTATTACAAGACTAGAAGGAGACTCACTTTCTGTAAATAGAAATGGCAATGCTTTCTCCAGACTATCAGGATATTTCATTGCAATAACCGCTATAGCATTATTTATACAATGCATTATCATTCCCGGAATTATACTTCCTGAATAATAATTTATAATAGCAAAGCAAGCTCCCAGCATTGCAGTAGGCAAAAGCCTCACAAGACTTGTATGATAAACTCCAAATATCAAAGCCACAAGTATAATTGTTGTTGCGGGCTTATACGAAGTACTAAAGCCTGACTGAATAAAACCTCTGAACATAAGTTCTTCACAGATAGCTGGTGTAATAGCCACCACTATAAGCATAAGTATAAAGCTCTTATTATTAAGAATATCAGTAAGACCAGTATTCATGGTATCATATTGTTCTGGAAAAAATCTATACATAATTGTGGAAAATGTATTCTCCACCAAAAATGCTCCAATAAATAAGCAGAATGACCCAAGCAGGCTTTTAAGACTGAATTTATTCAAATTATAAGTTTGCTTCAGGCTTCGCTTGGTATATATAGCCATAATAAGCGGAATTATAAGTATCAGCATCTGGCTTAAAAAGACTCCCAAAAACTGATATTTCATCTGTAGCATAGACCCTATATAAAGGTATATGATCATAACAAAGCACACAATAAACCATGCATCTCCAGATGTAGGCCTTCCACCTGCCTTAATATCCTTTCTCCTCTGGAACAAAAGAAGCCCATTTCCACCCTCATCAAAAAGTATTCCTTCAGAATCATATATTCTACTAAGAAATATAATAGCAAGTCCAGCATAGAATATATTACTGAGAAGAACTATCAATATAAGACTCATATCAATCTTAAAAAGTAATAATTCCTTGATAAGAAGACATATATTGGCAACCGGCACAAGAGCCATAGTAGAATTAAGCTCCACATTTGGGATAAAACCAATATAGGCTGTCAGCATCACTATAAGAGTGACTGGCGTAATATAGTTATTTGCTTCTTTATATGATCTTGCAAATGCAGCCACACACATGGTAACTGCAGATATAAAAAGTGAAAATGCAAATATAGCCAAGATTGTGATAATGCTGGCAGGTATAAATGTAGCTACACGGAAATTCGAAAAATCAAGACCAAAATTTCCAGAACCAAGACTTACTATCTTGACCATGTATAATACCATTACAGCCATGGATATAAGATTAAGAAGTGCAGATATAATACCCATAAGTGCTACAGTAATAAACTTTGCAATTATAATCTCATGATTCTTTACTGGAAGAGTAAGAAGTGTCTCAAGTGTACCTCTTTCCTTCTCTCCTGCTGTTGTATCAATAGCCGGATACATGGTACCCATAAGAAGACTTATTATCATCATAAAGGGAAGAATCATTCCCAAAATACTTCCTGCAGACTGCTCCTGGCTTGCTATATTAGTTCTCTCAATATCAAAGGGCTTGATAATATTTTCAGCATCAAGTCCAGCCTCCTCTATAAGGATTTCTGTCTTTTCCTTTGAAAGCTCATCCAAGACTTCCTTAATCTCGATTTCCCCATAGTCAGAATTTGTTATTGATGAAACATATCTTGTACTATATGTTATTCTTCCATCTGAATCCTTTGATGAAGAAACATATACATCTATATCCTCATTCTGAAGATAGGCATCTACTTCTGCAAACTGCCCCTGGTCCAAATCCACTCCATATTCCTCAAGCCTAGACTGAAGGGAATATCTGGATACAATCCTTATATATTGAAGTTCACTATTTTCTGATTTACTTTTTTCTGATTCATTCTTTTTCTTATTATATTCATCAATCTGCTCTTCAAGACAACCGCCGTCATCAACATCCAGCATAACCCTGTATTCTGCTTCAGACATATTAGTCTCAATCATTGTCAGAATACCAAATGCAGCAAAAAATATAAGGGGATAAACAAGAAGTGGAACCAGTATCAACATAATAACAGCCTTCCGGTCACGGATAACATCAAGTAATTCCTTTTTCAGAAGAAGCTTTATAACTTTAATTCTCATCCGTTATGCCCTCCCTCTTTATAACCTCATAGAAGGCTTCCCTCATATTACTTGTACCAGTATCCGCTTTAAGGTCCTCTGGTGACATATTAGTTATCTGACGGCCTTTACTAAGCATTATAATTCTGTCACATAAATACTCAGCCTCTTCCATATAATGAGTTGAATAAATTACTGTCTTGCCATTTTCCTTTTCCCTCTTCATAAATTCAATTATGGCCGAGCTGCTGATTATATCAAGTCCAAGGGTTGGTTCATCAAATATATAAATAGATGGATCATGGACTATACATCTGGCTATAGAAGCTCTCTGAGTCTGACCAGTTGAAAGCTTTTCTATCTTATTATCTATAAAATCAGATAGGCCTAAAAGCTTATTTATTTTCTCTACTCTCTCAGAGATTTCTTCCTGGGGCATACCATATATACCAGCAAACATTTCCAGCATTTCACGGACGTATAGCCTGCCATAAAGCCTGGTATTCCCTGACAAATATCCAATATTTTCTTTTATCTTAAGTGGATCAGTAATTTTCTGTCCATTATCCGTCATTATGTAAACCTCACCAGATGTCGGATTCATAAGAGTTGCAAGCATCCTTAAAAATGTTGTCTTACCCGCTCCATTAGGACCAAGTATACCAACAATTTCTCCCGGCTCAACTTGAAGAGATATTCCATCAACTGCATTGAATTCAATTTTTCTACTTCTATTTTTGTCAAGAGCCTTGTCAGCTACAGATTTTTTTGAAAAGGTCTTAACAAGGTTATCAGCAACAAGCATCTGTATTTCCTCCAAGCTGATGAAAACATTTAAATTTCGTTTATTAAATATCTTATGATCAATAAGATAATATATGAACTAATATATAAAATATAATAATATTTTTTCCCATACAAAAAGCAAATTTACCACATTTATATTATCATTTTTATTTTTATCATAAGTATAAACACATATCATAATATAGCATAAGAAAAGTACTTAATAAAGGAGAAAGAGCCTGACAGACCACCTTCCCCAAGTTTTGGTCTGACAGACTCTTTCTGTTTACGTATTTGCTTACGTATTTTTACGTAGGGCACACCCAAATACCTTCCAAACTATACCGGCTAACCCGGTAAACCACTAATTATTCACGTATTAATAATCAGTGTATTATTATACTTATTTGTGGTTGTTATCTTTCAACCGAGTTTTATTTTAGCACATATCAACAAATAGTGGTAGTCTTTTTGTGCACAATATATAATTTTTGGCATTTTAAACAAAGAACATAAAAAGTGCCCCATAAAACACTAGCTTTACGGGGCATCATTTGTAAAATTGCACAAATTTTTTTAATTTCTGTTTTCTTTATCTACCAGATTTTTAGCACCATACATCTCTCGAAGAAGTGGTTTTTCAATTTTACCGGTTGCGTTTCTTGGTACATTTGCAAATATAATCTTACGTGGTCTCTTATATCTTGGAAGCTCCAGACAGAAATTGTTCATCTCTTCTTCACTACTCTCCTGTCCTTCTTTAAGCTGAATAATAGCTGCAGATATTTCACCAAGTCTTGCATCTCCAATACCTATAACAGCTACATCCTGAACCTTCTGATTCTTCATGATAAAGCTTTCAATCTGAACAGGATAGATATTCTCACCACCACTGATGATAACATCCTTCTTTCTATCTACAAGCCATATAAAGCCATCCTCATCATACTTAGCCATATCACCAGTATAGAGCCAACCATCCTTAATGCATTCCCTGGTAGCTTCTTCATTTTTATAGTAACAGGTCATAACACCAGGACCCTTTCCACAAAGCTCTCCAACAGAATCGCTATCGGACTTATCAATTATATTTCCATCATCACCAACTATCTTAGTTTCCCAGCCATAGCCTGGAACTCCGATAGCACCAACATGATCAATATTCTCAACACCAAGGTGAACACATCCAGGTCCAATAGACTCTGAAAGTCCATAATTTGTATCATAGTCATGATTAGGGAATATAGCCTTCCATCTTGTTATAAGACTTGCAGGAACTGGCTGAGCACCTATATGCATAAGTCTCCATTGATCAAGCTTATAATTATCCTTAGAAAGCTTACCACTTTCCAAAGCAATAAGAAGGTCCTGTGCCCATGGAACAAGAAGCCATACTATAGTACAGCCTTCACTGCTGACTGCATCAAGAATATATTCAGGCTTTGTACCCTTAAGGAGTACTGCCTTACCACCTGATATAAGAGAACCAAACCAGTGCATCTTAGCACCTGTATGATAAAGAGGTGGTATACAAAGGAATACATCGTCCTTCTTTTGACCGTGATGTGCCTGCTCCACTCTTGCACTATGAAGTAATGACTGATGCTTATGAAGAATAGCCTTAGGGAAACCTGTTGTTCCTGATGAGAAGTAAATAGCACCATAATCATCATCTGATATATCAATATCAGGACTAAGTGAACTGCAGTTTGCAACCATTTCGTTATAGTCCTCAGCGAATGAAGGGCAATTTTCTCCCACATAAAAAAGAAGTCTGTTACGTGATATCTTCTCAGCGATTTCCTCTACACGACCTATAAACTCAGGACCGAAAACAAGAATATCTACATCGGCAAGGTCAACACAGTACTCAATCTCATCTGCATCATATCTGAAATTAAGAGGAACTGCTATGGCGCCTGTCTTAAGAATACCAAAGTAAATAGGAAGCCACTCAAGACAGTTCATAAGAAGAATACCCACCTTATCATCCTTCTTAATACCACGACTGATAAGAAGATTAGCAAATCTATTGGCCTTCTCGTTAAATACTCCCCATGTGATTTCTCTTCTATATGGAGCCTTAGGATTGGGTTCCATAAGCTCATATTCTCTCCAAGTAACTCTTCGACGTTCTGTAATTGCAGGATTTACTTCAACAAGTGCTACATCATTTGTATAAAGCTCTGCATTTCTTTCAAGAATTTTTGTAATAGGCATATTCCTATCCTCCACTTTATTATACCCGGAATTTATCTTACTTAAACCAGGTTAAATTTCAATAAACAAGCCGCTTCAAATCAGTATAATACAAGTAAAATCAGCAACTTTACATATAGTAACGCAAAAAATCTGTTGCGTCAATGCGTTATCGCTTTAATGCGATAAAATGCTCCTGTTAGTTACCCAACAGGAGCATTTTTATAGTATATTTTTTTATAAATATTCAAAAAAGTAAAATATTACCTAGCATCAAAATATATTTAGGAAATAATACACTCTTAAAATATATTATTTAATTAATCCTATTATATAACTTATCTAATCTTCCACATCAACAACTGATGCATAATATCTAGCACCCTCTTTACGAACCACATCATCACGTACCTTATAAATATTATCATAATTATTTATGAGAATATCTACTATATAGCCTGACATAGCTCCGGTTTCAACATTCTGCAGAAGTGTCGTTATAACTTCATCCTTTGTCATACCACTACGATAGGCTCTTATTTCTGCAACGGCTGAAAATATATCAGCTATAGCTATAATTCTTGCTCCCATAGGAATATCATCTGCAGATAATCTGAAAGGATATCCATAGCCATTAAGCTTCTCATGATGAAGAGATGCCCATTTCCCTATCTGTTCAAAACCAGCAACATCCTGAAGAAGTATACTTGTATAATAAGCATATTCCTTAACTATATTAAATTCAGAATCATTCAGCTTATCATTCTTCTCAAGAACACTCTTAGGAACCTTAAGCTTTCCAATATCATGAAGATAACCAGCTATCATCATCATCTTGCATTCATCTTCTGACATACCCATTATCTCAGCAAGTCTTACCGCAGTTGCTGCAACACCTGAAGAGTGCATTGCTGTATAAGAGCTTCTAAAATCAATGATACGAGACATAAACTTAGCCATTTCTATGGCATCATCTAGTGTAACTGTATTTATGGCCGGAATATAAGTCAAGAATATTTCTGGCTGATGAAGTACCTCCATCCATACATATTCCTTTTCAGCAAATCTTAAAAATGCCTCAATAACCTCATTACTTACAACTTCACCTGCAAGATCCTGCACTGTCATTCCTATATCTTCAACCTGATTAAGAGCTGCATCCTTAGGGTCAAGCATAAATGCTATATTATCAGCAACCTCTATGATTTCACCATATTTCTTATACTTATCCATACCAAAGAGATCATCTTCATTCACCCATTCGGGATCTGCTATTTTCATGACTTCACATACTGGTTTAAGTCTCTGAACATCACCAATAATACCAAGACCAGGGCCAGCAAGCTCCTTAAATGTATATCTTTCTTTTTCAGGACCTCTCTCAGGCATCAGTACTATTCCTACATCATAAAGAATACTTGAATATAAAACTTCTTTTAAGTCCTCTTCACCATATCCCATTTCCTTTGCAATATTATAAGAAAGATAGGCAACTCTCTGATGAAGCTTTTCTGTTTCTGGACGAAGGAGATTCATTGCGTTACAAAAACTTCTTGCTATGTCCCTCATATTTGTAAACCTTTTTTCCATATACACTAACCCTCTCTATTATTGTATAAAATGTCCTAAAGCAATTACCCCAAGTCTATCTATGACACTTATAGACACGCTACTATTTTAATTCCCAATATAAAAAAATAGTACCATATACACACATATATTTCAAATAATTTATACCAGTTGAGCAACGTTTTAAATATGGAATATGAATCTTTCAACTATCAATTTATCCTATGTGAGCTCATCCAGAGTTTTTCCATAAGCAGGAAGAAATTCCTTCACAAAATCATTTACTTCTGGAAGCTCCTTTTTAAGCTTATTAATAGATGCCTCAATAGTTTTTTTTGCTGTGGCAAATTCAGTATTGCCAGCCTTTTCCTCTTCTATACATTTAATATATGCAGATAATTTATCAGCAGCCTTAACAAGTCTTCTCATGAGCCTATCTTCAGCTGTTCCACTACCCTTTAATATATCTTCAAAATCTGGTCTCAAATCCTTAGGCAGCTTCTCCAATAGCTTATATTCAGCTATACTTTCAATCTGCTTATATGCATCCTGAATATCAGGATTATAGTATTTTACTGGTGTGGGCATATCTCCCGTTATGATTTCAGAAGAATCATGGTATAAGCCTATAAGAGCTGCTCTGTCAGCATTAAGGTCGTGCCCATATCTTTTATTAGCTATCACACAAAGTACATGAGCAATCATGGCAACCTCCAAACTATGTTCGCTAAGATTCTCCTCTCTTGAATTTCTCATCAGTGCCCATCTGTTTATGTATTTCATTCTGGATATTACTGCAAAAAAATTATATTCATTACTCATATCTTCACTATTATTTATATTTATATCTGTATTTGTATCTGCATTTATATTATTGCAATTTAAATCTTTTTTATTAGATTCCATATTTTTCACCTATATATTTATTTTATAAAAATCTCCTTTAGCCCTATGAAAATGCTATTGATTATCAGTATATCATCAATCGGATTTTTTATATTATTATATTCAAATACCAAGAATATTTTCAGCATTTCTATGATAAATCAATTCAAGATCAGCCTCAGATAATCCCATTGCATTTATTCTTTTCACATAGTCCTCCTGATCAGCCCAAGGACTATCTGTAGCAAAAAGTATTCTGTCACTTCCAAAGGTCTTCACCATTTTCCTAAACATATCGTCGGACATCTGATGACATCCATCTGTATTATCATCACGCCAACTAATATCTCCTATCGAAAATGCGCTATCAAGATATACCCCCTTTGACTCTGAAGCCTCAAATCCTTCATTATACTCCTTAACTATTGTACCAAGTCTGTCATTTACTTCTTCCCAGTTCATCCAGCCACCCATATGAGCTAGAACAAGAGTCTCAGGTTTCACATCTTTCAATACGTCAATTATTGAATCCAAAGTACATCTGATTGGAGGATAAAGTCCTATATCCCTTCCTGCATGAGTTATGATAAACAAGCCCATTTCTGATGCGATATCAATAATTCGTTTGATTCTTATATCATTAAAATCAATATCATAATAATCGGGATGAAGCTTTATTCCTTTAAGTCCAAGATCCTTAGCCTCTTTAAGCACCGATTTAATATCTGGACTTAATGGGTGTATACCTCCCAAAGAGAAAACCCCTGTCTTTTCAAAATCCTCATTCATCCTGGCAGCATAATTATTCATGGAGGAAGCCTTATCTGGATTAGTTACAACTGGAAGTATAATGGATACATCAACCCCTGCCCTTTTCATAGAGGCCCTAAGTCCACTTACTGTTCCATCTGAATGTGTATTTGTATTACTGGCATTTCTAAGACTCTCTAAAGCAGGTCCTACTATCTTATCTGGAAATGTATGTGTATGAAAATCTATAATGCGCATCTTTATTTTCCTTTTTTTAATTTTAAAATCCTTTATATTTAAGTTTTATAAATAATTATTATGAGTATAGCTTTTTTATAAGCCATCCAAAGTCATATTATACCCTTGCAATTATAATACATTTTGTACTATAATGACAAAGGTTTGATAGAAAATGCTTTCGTAGCGCAGTTGGTAGCGCAACTGATTCGTAATCAGTAGGTCGAGGGTTCGAGTCCCTTCGAAAGCTTTAAGCATTAAGCTTTAAGCTTTAAGCTTTAAAACTTTTATTTATGAAAACAGCTAAATGTCTAACAATTCAGACATTTAGCTGTTTTATTTTAATCATATTTGTTTTGAATAAATTATAAATATCTCAGTTTTATTCCCAAGGTTTCTTATTTTCAGTCTGATTATTAACCGAAGCATCTGACTCTTTTTCTAAAGCCTCTTCAAAATCCTCTTCGTCATCATCATCATCGTCTTCATCATCTTCACCTAAATCAATGATTACAGGTGATGTACTTCTTTTAATATCCGAATCTGAAGTTGAATCTGAATCAATATTTGAATCTATAGCTGTATCAGATATTGCTTCAGAATCCAAAGAGTTATCAGAAGAATTATCATAACTAATACTATTATCATTTTCTGTAAGTGTATTATTTATACTTTCATCAGTCTCAGTAACATTTACCACCGATATATCTTCTACTTGATTATTAGCAACTTTATTCGTTTGACTAACAGTATTATCTGATATGCTATCTAAAGAATCATAATCATCATTTAAAAGTGCATCGCGTTTTTCTTTAAAATCATCACTAACAAAAACTCTATGCTTATCCTTTTCTTTCTTCTTCTTTTTTTCTTTAGCTGCCTTTTTATCAGAATTTTTAGATACTTTATCTTTAGTCTCAGATTTTGCATTTATTTTTGCATTTATTTTTACATCTGACTGAGTCTTATTTTTCTTAGTCTTCTGTTTTTTAGTTTCCTGGCTTAGGTCCTGACCGATTTCATAATATGCTTCAACCTTGGATTGCTTCTTTGTTTTAGGAGCCACATAACCATCAGCAGGATCCTCTATTCCAAAACGAGATACATGATACTGAGAGGAAAGGTCTCCAGCAGTAAGTGAAACATTCTTATCTATCTGTGGTGTAATACCGCCAGTCACCTGCTCAAATATACTCATGAATTCCTTTCCGGTGATAGACTCATGATCTATCAGATATCCGGCAATAGCATCCAGAATCTTTATATTATCACTTAGTATCTTATATGCTCTTGCATAAGCATTATTAAGAATTTTCTGAACCTCTTCATCTATCTTAGTAGCAGTCTCATCAGAACAGGTCTGTACACTTCTTCTATCAAGGTATTCACCTGTGATATCTTCAAGCTGAACCATGCCGAAACGCTCTGACATACCATACATAGTAACCATAGCTCTGGCTTCTTTTGTAGCCTGCTCTATATCATTTGAAGCACCAGATGTAACTGAAGCAAATCTCAAAGCCTCAGCAGCACGTCCACCCATAGTAATTACTATATGAGCTTCCATCTCTGCTTTAGACTCAAGGTATTTTTCCTCCTCCGGAGTCTGCCATACATATCCAAGAGCACCCATGGTTCTTGGCACAATTGTAATCTTCTGTACCGGCATAGTATTCTTCTGCAGCATAGTAAGAAGTGCATGTCCAGCCTCATGATAGGCAACAATACTTTTTTCTTCCAGCGAAAGAACCCTGTCCTTCTTTTCTTTACCCGCAAATACTATTTCTACTGATTCAATAAGATCCTGTTGGGCAACAAATCTTCTGCCCTTTCTTACAGCAGTAAGAGCGGCTTCATTTATAATATTCTCAAGATCTGCACCAACAGAACCACTGGTTACATTGGCCAGTTCATGAAGGTCTACTGTTTCATCCAGCTTAACATTCTTAGAATGAACCCTAAGTATATCTTCTCTACCCTTCTGATCAGGTCTTTCAACTATAACTCGTCTATCAAATCTTCCAGGACGAAGAAGTGCTTTATCAAGTACCTCAGGTCTGTTAGTAGCAGCAAGTATAATTATGCCCTTAGAAGAATCAAATCCATCCATTTCTGACAGCAGCTGGTTAAGCGTCTGCTCACGTTCAGAATCTCCACCCATATGTCGAGTATCACGGCTTCTACCTATGGCATCAATCTCATCTATAAAGATAATACAAGGAGCCTTGGCATTTGCCTGCTTAAAAAGGTCTCTTACACGGGATGCACCAACACCAACATACATTTCTACGAACTCAGAACCTGATATTGAGAAAAATGGAACTCCTGCCTCACCTGCAACGGCCTTGGCAAGAAGTGTTTTACCTGTACCAGGAGGTCCTACAAGAAGGGCACCCTTTGGAAGTCTGGCACCGATTTCAATATATCTACCTGGATTCTTAAGGAAATCAACCATTTCAGTAAGTGATTCTTTGGCCTCTTCCTCACCTGCAACATCCTTAAATGTTACACCTGTGTTCTTCTTCATATCATACATCTTGGCATTGGACTTACCAACATTCATGATTCCACCAGAACCACTGGTTATACGTCTCATGATCATCATAGTAATGAAGTAGAACAGAGCAATCATTATTACATAATAAAGGACCTGTCCAAGAATTGCATTTCCACCTTCATTTATGGCCACAAACTTAACGTCTGCCTCTTCAAGACGATCTATAAGCTTATAATCATCTGTACGATAAACATAATAAGTTACATTTTCAGTTACCTTAGAATCTCCACTAGGTGAAAACCTTATCTTATTTTCATATATTTCAACATCTTTAACTTCACCGTCCTCCAGCATTTCTATAAACCTGTTGTAAGAAATCTCCTGTTCACCAGCAGAACGATAGTTGTTGAAGCTCATCATGAAAATAATAGCCAAAATTACAGCGATTATAATGACACCTATCATGCCATTATAACCACCAGGTTTTTTATTATTGTTATTATCTTTGTTATTATTGTCTTTATTGTTTTCTTCCATCTAGAACTCTTTCAAATATTTTCTATAATACAATCAATATATTACTGATAAAGAGGATACTTATCTGTAATACTCTTAACAAGTTCATCAGCCTTTTCCATATCAGCATCGATTATAGCTGCCTTAAACGCATCAGCTATAGTAAACATATCTTCCTTAACAGCTCCTCTTGTTGTAACAGCTGGTGTTCCAACTCTGACACCACTTGTTACGAATGGTGACTTAGGATCATTAGGAACTGTATTCTTGTTAACTGTGATATGTACTTCATCAAGAAGCTTCTCAACTTCCTTACCTGTACGTTCCATTCTCTTAAGGTCAACAAGCATAAGATGGTTATCTGTACCACCTGATACAATATCAAAACCTCTGTCAATAAGAGCATCTGCGAGAGTTGCAGCATTCTCTACAACCCTGCCCATGTAATCCTTATAATCCTGTGAAAGTGCTTCCTTAAAACATACAGCCTTACCAGCTATAACATGCATAAGAGGACCACCCTGAATTCCAGGGAATACTGCCTTATTAAAGTTATACTTTTCATTAACAGCATTTGAACAAAGAATCATACCACCTCTTGGTCCACGAAGAGTCTTATGTGTTGTAGTTGTTGTGATGTCAGCATAAGGAATTGGGCTCATATGATAACCTGCAGCAACAAGTCCAGCAATATGTGCCATATCTACCATAAGGATAGCGCCAACTTCATCAGCAATTTCACGCATCTTCTTGAAATCTATCTCTCTTGCATAAGCAGAAGCTCCAGCAACAATAAGCTTTGGACGGGCTTCCTTTGCAATTGAAAGAACATTATCATAGTCTATACGACCTTCATCATTTACTCCGTAAGGTACGCAATTAAAATATTTACCAGACATATTAACTGGTGAACCATGTGTAAGGTGGCCACCGTGGTCAAGGTTCATACCCATAAATGTATCACCAGGTTCCATTGTTGCAAAAAATACAGCCATGTTAGCCTGAGCACCTGAGTGAGGCTGAACATTTACATATTCACAACCAAAAAGCTCCTTAGCACGTTCTCTTGCAAGATCTTCAACTACGTCCACATATTGACATCCACCGTAATATCTCTTACCTGGATATCCTTCAGCATACTTATTTGTAAGTGGGCTTCCCATTGCAGCCATAACAGCCTTTGATGCAATATTCTCAGAAGCAATGAGCTCAAGATTCTGGTTCTGACGAGTAAGCTCATCATTCATAGCAGCTGCAACTTCAGGATCGATCTTTACAATTTCTTCAAAATCAAACATTTATTAATTCCTCCATATAATTATTGACTATTTATATTTAACTCATTAAAAGAGTTTTGTCACTAGCTTATTATAAAATTTATTAAATTTCCAGAATTTATATATTATTCAGACATTAATCTGAGATAGAACCTGACCAATCTTTTCATGAATAACAATATCCGCTTCAACATCCCTTGATGTAGATGCCATATTGAGTATTACAAGATATTTGCCATGGAAATAGTTTATAAAATTAGCTGCAGGATAAACAACAAGGGATGTTCCTCCAATTATAAGCATATCGGCATTGGAAATATGTTCTCTAGCCCTATCCATTACATTATAGTCAAGTCCCTCTTCATATAGTACAACATCAGGTCTGACAAGTCCGCCACATGGTTTACCATTTATATCGGCATTGCACTTAGGAACTCCATTTGCTGCCTGTATATATTTAACTCCTGCATATACATCTTCTTTGGTACTATCATATCTTTTACCACATTTAACACAGTAATTCCTAAGTACTGAACCATGAAGTTCTAATACCTCTTTACTACCTGCAGCCTGATGAAGCCCATCAATATTCTGTGTTACAATAGCCTTTAGTTTTCCAGCTGCTTCCATCTCAGCCAGCTTTTTATGGGCTGCATTGGGAAGTGCATCCGGAGCCAGCATTTTATCCTTATAAAACTCATAAAACTCTTCTGTCTTATAAACCAGAAATGTATGACTTACTATTTCCTCTGGTGGATACTTATATTTCTGATTATATAAGCCATCCTGACTACGAAAGTCTGGAATACCACTTTCTGTGGATACTCCTGCCCCTCCAAAAAAAACTATATAGTTAGAATCATCTATAGCTTCCTGAAGTTTAATGATTTTCTCATCCATAGCAATACCCCCGCTTCTCTGAAATATAAAATAATAAAAAACTTCCGCTAAATTATAATGCAATTAAATCACTCTTCTGTTGTCGCCCCACTTGTTGAACTATTTGAAGTACCTACTCCTTTTTCTTCAATTTTTACAACAACTGAATAGGTACCAGACACACGATAATTATCCCCATCTGTAAATGTAACTAAAAGTGCATATTCCCCATTCTCCTTATCCTTCACATCTACATGTGGACTAAGCTTTTCTATAGTTACATCTTCCAAATCCTCTTCGAAACCAACCACCTTAACCTTGGTAACTCCAGCTGATGGTATTGTATAATCATAGGCGCCACTTCTACCATCAATTATTATATTAGCAGCTGCCATGACCACCTCACGTTCGGATGTTTCCTCTACCGATACATTTACAGCCACCTCTGAATCACTATTGTCAGCCACGAAAACTCCCTCTGGAAGATATTCATCAATATTTACATTTTTTTCAATATTCTCTTTTGCTTCTGATACAACAACGTCATTAATATTTACTGATTCAACTGTTTTCAAAACCTCTTCATCACCAGAAATTATAACTGTTGATGGTTCGAAATTAACTGTTCTAATTCCATATCCAGAGGCTACATTTCCAATGGTTGATACCTCTATAGGAATTTCCTTAGTATTATACACAGGTATTCCAACACTAACTTCACTATCAGAAAGGCTTATATTATCCTTTTCAACCGCTGAACCATAGGCATCTATACAACCTACACTTACATACTCTGATATTTCTGATTCTGCACCATTTACATCAACTACAGCCCTTACTTCCACAATACTGTCAAGCACAGATTCCGGTCCGGTTACAGTTATCATATTAGGTGTAGGAACAGGGTTTCCTAGCTGATACCCTTCTTTTACAGCTCCCTTGGTAATAACCTTCACAGGAACACTCTTTTCATTTTCTTCTTCAACACTAAGTGTCACATAATTATTTATAGGAGTAATAGTAAGCTTTGCAGCATTAGTTGCACTTACAGTATAATTAGTACTTACACTTATTGTAGTGGAATTAGTTACTGAAAGCTGAGAAAGATCAGCAACTGCAGTAAAATTCTCTTCATCCAGATTTTCAACTATAGAACGAGGGCCTTTAACTAATACTGATACCTTTTCTCCATTAGTTATATTATAGAGATATCCACTTTCATTAATAACATCCCCATTCCTCATATTTACTTCTATATTAGATATAGTTCTTGTAATTATGGAATCCTGAAGATTCATTACTACAAACCAAAGGGCAAATGCAACGATAAGAGCAAGCATCTTCAGTCCCATGTTTTCAAAGATTTTATTTTTCTTTAACTTTTTCACTTGGACTTACCCCCTTTCTTTTCAGAATTCGGGTAGACTTTTCCTCTTTAGTCCCCTGAAGTTTTGAAAGCTGACGTCTAAGACCATCCTCATCCAAATCCTGGTAAAGGGTACCCCTGTATGCCACTGATACACCACCAGTCTCTTCCGAAACAATTATAGTCATACTGTCTGTCACTTCACTGACACCGATACCTGCCCTATGTCTTGTTCCAAGAGCCTTTGCTATATCCTGGCTGGATGTAAGAGGCAGATAACAGGTTGCAGCTGTAACTCTATTCTTCTGTATAATTACAGCACCATCATGAAGAGGTGTATTCTTTTCAAATATATTAATAAGCAATTGCTGTGATACAAGAGCTTCAATCTGAATTCCAGTTCTAACATATTCACCAAGGGGTGTATCCTGTTCTATAACTATCAGTGCTCCAGTTTTATCCTTTCCCAGCTTAGTACAGGTTTTGACCAATTCATATATGGTCTTATCACTAAGTCCCTTTTCTTCGGAATTCTTATTATTCATGGATGAAAAAATCCTTGTGACAAAATTCTTTCGACCAAGTTCGTCCAAAGCACTTCTAAGCTCTGGCTGAAAAAGGATAACAAGTGCAAGAAGAATTACATTGATAAGGTTATGGGTAATCCAAAGTATGGTATTCATCTTAAGTACTTCAGCTATAAGCATAAATAATCCCAAGACAAAAATACCCTTAAGCAGGGTCCACGCACGGCTGGTTTTTATCCACAAAAACAAGTGATATAAAATGTATGCAATTATGAGAATATCCAGTATATCCGCAAGCTTAACTTCAGGAAGATAAATCCCTCCAAGGTAAGAGCGTACAACTGCCCATATTTCTTCCATAACATATCCTCTTTTTTATATAGTGCTATCTAAAAAACTTTTAATACAAAAGAATATAGGGACGGCCAATGCCGTCCTATAATTAAAATTTTTTAATATAAAATTAAACTATCAAGCTTTAATCCAAATCCTGAAAACCACCAACAGAATCATTCCTATCATACTTTACATTGTATTTAGGCTTAGGTGCTCCGCTTTCAGAAGAAGGTTTAAATGAAGCATCTTCATTTCTATCAGCATAGCTTCTCTGATATTCTTCAAAATCCTGAGCAGAAAATTCTTCAGCTTCTTGATTTGAATATTCTTGATTTGAATATTCTTGATCTGTATATTCTTGATTTGAATATTCTTGATTTGAATACTCATTTATATAATCCTGCTGATTATCCTCAACAAATTCATCACTATACTGATTATTATCTACATTCTGATTATCTACATTCTGATTATCCGAATCATAAGCTGCTTCTTTACTATCCTGTTCATCAAATTCTTCTGGAATATCATCAACTACAACAGGAGATTTTTTGGTTTTGCCCATCATTCTTTCCAAAGCTTCTTTTTCCGCCTTACCCTGCTTTGTTCTAGGATGTCTTCTTTCTGCGTCAATCTTTGGAACAGCCTTTACATAGTAATAATAATCATCATCCTCAAACTGAACTCTCTCAGTTCTTCCGTAATCCAGGAAGCCCATACCAAATCTTATAATTATACCAATAAGACCACCTATGATACTTCCTAATATAACCTTGTCTAAAGGAACATCCTGACTCATAACAAATCCAGAGATAATAGCTCCCAGAATATTTATAATTGTTCCTCCGGCAATAGCAATATAAACAGCATACTTATATGAAAACTTAGTCAAAATGCCTATAACAATAACTGTTATTGCAAATGTCATCATTGTTGTATACATTTCTTTATTAGAAATAAGTACTTCTGTAAGCTGTTTTATAGCCTCGATTTCATTCTCAGCACTATCAGCCTCCATAAGTCTAGCTATTTCAGCAGCAATCTGAGAAAAGAAATATAAAACCACGCCGAAAACCGCAGGTACAAATCCAGCTATTCCGGCTACAAGTCCAATTATAACTGGTGCAGCAAATGGGATATTCAACATATAGAATATAGGAACCATTAGAATAACATATGCATATTTAGGGAAAAATCTCATATAAATTGCATACATCAGTATATAAATGAGAACAAATACAGCTCCAGTTTCAAGTGAAACAGAAAAACAATGAAGGGCTATTACAAGACCCGACATAAAAAACAAAAATCCGTCTGGAAGCAATGCTGTAAGTACAGCAAGTAAAAATGTTACTTCTTTCTTACTTGCAAGCTCATTATAGCCAAAAAGCTTCTGAATAGATATAAATAATATATATGAAAATATAAATCTTAGAATTGGTGATATCAGTTCATCTTCCTTACGGAAAAATCCCCTGATGGTATTCTTAATCTTAACAATCTCTGACATCACTTACTTCCCCCTTGTTCAGTGTCATTTAAATCAGCAAAACCTCCTATTTCCGAATAGACTTTAACAGTTCCATCTTCAATCTGGTTTTTAACTTCTTCCTTTTCGTAAAGCTTTATAAGCCTTCTAAGGTTTTTATTATACCTGACAAGGTGTGGTTTGGCTTTAGCGTATTTATAATTATAGATCAAAAAAGCATATAAATAGAATACAATCATGGCTCCAACATAACCAGACATAAGAACAGACATCACTTTAAAATAGTCCATTGTATTAATATCTTTCATTATGTTCTCCAGATTCAGCAATATATAAACCGCAACCAGAAGCCAGTAACAAAAAGTTGTAACTACAAGTGTCTTCAGGCAGCCCAGCTTAACATAGTCTTCTCTATAGTACTTGCTCATAGAAAGCTCTCCAGGCTCCTCATTTTTTTCATATATGGTTATCTTAGTCATTAACCTTATCTTATCTTCATCAAGCATAAAAAAATCTCCATTTACTTTTAATCACACCTAATCAATATCATAAGATATTACAGCCCAAAAATCAAGTAAAAGCAAAATGTCACTTCAAGCTTATAAGCCGAAGTGACATTTTCCATAAATATATAGTTTTATTTAACGACATTGACCATTATCATCTACAAAATAACCATCAATTGTTTCATTAGTTGCCATATATCCATCATTCTTAAAGTAGTACCATTTATCACGTATCTTCAACCAAGAGCTAGAAGGATATCCACCTGATGAATATTCATACCACCAGCCCACATTATTATTCTTCCAGCTACCAGATGTCTGCGGCACATATCTGCCATCTCCATTAACCCAGCAGCCATCTACATACTGATTTGTTGCTAGATATCCATTGGCCTTAAAATAATACCAGTCACCATTTATTTTCTGCCACATTCCTGATGGATACCAGCCTGAAGAATCCTCGTACCACCAGCCTGTATTATTAGATTTCCATGAACCCGAAGGTAAGTATGACCATGATCCACCACCACTGAGCCAGTAACCACCAACCCATTCATTAGCTGCCATTGCTCCCGATGAGGTATCAAAATAATACCAATTCTTACCATCGTTTTTCCAACCTGTACACATGGAGCCATCTTTATCCATATAATACCAGGCTGTTCCTGTATTTAACCAACCTGTATGAGGACTACCATCTTTATTAAGATAGTACCACTTACCATCCTTCATCCAGCCAACATAAGCAGTACCATCTTCCTTTGAATAATACTTCTTATTATTTACTGTGGTCCATTTTCTACCGTCTGCCATTTTACCATTCTTATCAAATATATAAATGACACCGTTTATACTATATGGGCCAGTAACAGTTTTTCCTTCAACGCAATAATACCAGTCTGTTCCACTCTGAATCCAGCCCTGATGAAGTCCTCCATCAGCATCAAAGAAATACCAGTGATTATCAATAGGATACCAGCCTGTCATCATAGCACCTAATTTACGATCATTGTAGTTTTCTTCAAGAAGATATACCTTTTTTCCGTTCCTTACAGTCCATCCAGTCTTAAGAATTCCATTATCATCAAAGAAATACATTTCATTATTAATCAAATGCCATCCTTTTTTGAAGCTTCCATCCTCATTAACATAAACCCAGAAATATTCATTAAAATCGTTATACCACATAGCCCAATTATTTATACCATTAGTCTGCTCCCATTCATAAGGATCACCTTCAGGAACTATTTTCTTATCTCTGTATACTAAGGTATCTTTGGTAAGTGTACTACTTTTGGTAACATTATCAATCCAGCTTTCAACAACCTGCTCGGTGGTTTCAACCGAGTCTGGATCGGTTATTATCTCTCCACCATTTGGTCCAACTTCAGCTTCCTCCTCCTGATCTTCCTGGCTACCCTGATCTTCCTGGCTACCCTGATCTTCCTGGCCACTCTGATTTTCCTCAGGGATAGGAGTTACCACAGGAGTACTTATTTCATATCTCTCATACTTTTGCTTTATAGTTTCTGTTGTTTCATAGACAGAGGTCTTCTGATAAACAACATAAGGGTCTGTTTCCTCAATCTTTCCCTGCTTAAAGCTAACCTTACTATCAGTCACATCCTCAATAATAGAAGCTTCATCCTGATCCATAGTTCTATAAAGCTTTATGCCCTTAGTTTTCATGTAGGCATAGAAAGGAGAATAATCCTTAAGGTTTTGATTAGTTGTCATTACAACTGCATATTTAGGGTCAAATGTATCAATAAGCTCTTTACTTGTAGATTTAGTATAACCATGATGTCCAACCTTTATAGTATCAACTTTTCCATGTTTTGATACAATTGCTTTAGCAATCTGCTGTTCAAGCTTTTCGTTTACATCAAGATCTGCAAGTAAAACTGTTTTATGATTAGATTTTTCTATATATGTAACTATAGAATTAGCATTTTCATCAGTATTAGACTGAGAATAGAGATTATATAGTTCTATGTTAAAATCTCCAAACTTAAAAGCTATGGTATCATCCTTATCACCATCGCCATTTTTATTAAACTTAGCGCCAAAATATTTCATCGCGTCCGAAGAAGGATTATCTACCATAAGCTTATGACAGGCATCCATAGCTTCTGATGCATTATTATAATAAATATCATTATGCCACTGAGCTTCCGCAGTATTAACAGTATAGCTCTTAAATATGTATGTAGTATTTTCATCTACAAGAGGGAACTGCCCAGCTTCCTCTTTTACTATATCCTCATAATCTTCAGGATTAAGAGAAACATCAGGAGTCTCATCATCTTCCGACTTATCTTCAGAGGATGCACTAGAATTATCTTCAGATGACTGATTTAATGTTTCGTCAGAAACCTCATCAGACTTATTTATCTCATCTATAGGAGTAATTTCTACTTCATTTCCCTCCTCATCAGTAAATTTCTGTTCCACATTATATACTGATGATGTATCCATAAGTCTTGTAGCAATTACACTGGCAGCAATCTCGGGAATTCCACCTATATGATCAGAATGAGAATGAGTTGCCATTACAAAATCCAAATGATCAACACCTACCTCATTCAAATATTCAATAACAGCCTTGCCAGATGCCGAATCCATAATTCCTATTCCATACTGGGTATCTCCAGATTTATTAGAAGTATCTATAAGACCATAATGACCATTACTTTCTATAAGAATAGCATCACTACTCTGAGAGGTATCACCATTAAGCTTAATATAGTGAATCCTATCATCCTCCCTTTCTCGTACATCATCAGTAACAAGGGTTTCTTCCTTAACTAATACAGGATCAGTAACTGTCACTTCTGCTTCTCCAGATTTACGATCCTCATAAGACTTTTCATATATAAGCTCGTATTTCTGAGTTTCAGTATTTTCCTCTGTATTATCTTCAGCATTAACTTTGATATTAGGCATAAATGAAAAAGCACCAATAGACATGATGCCACTCATCATAACTGCAACAAACTTTTTCATATATTCTCCTTTTTCAGTCAAAAAATTTATGTAAACTAAGTTGAATATTCATAATACTACACATAAAGTATTCATGCAAGTATAAAAATCAACAATCATAAAACCTTAACATAAAAAAGCAAATAAATAGCAACATAAAAGCATCTTTGATATTCTAATTAATCGAACAAACAAAAACCGGTCCATATTATAGATATGAACCGGTTTTAAATCAATATATTAATAATCGTTTTTTGATTAATAATCTTATTTGATTGATAATCTTATTCAGCGTTCTGTCCAACAAATCTGTTTGGATTAAGTCTGAGACCAGGACCCATTGAAGAAGAAATTGTAACACTCTTAAGATACTGACCCTTTGCACTTGATGGTCTAGCCTTAACGATAGCCTTCATAAGTGCCATATAGTTATCAGCGATCTGTTCAGCTGTAAATGAAGCCTTTCCAACTGGAACATGGATGATGTTAGCCTTGTCAAGTCTGTACTCAATCTTACCAGCTTTAACCTCTTCGATAGCCTTAACTACATCAGGAGTAACTGTACCAGCCTTAGGGTTTGGCATAAGACCCTTAGGACCAAGAACACGACCAAGACGTCCTACAACACCCATCATATCAGGTGTAGCAATAACAACGTCGAAATCAAGCCATCCTTCATTCTGAATCTTTGGAACAAGCTCATCACCACCAGCATAATCAGCGCCAGCTGCAAGTGCCTGATCTACTTTATCTCCCTTAGCAAATACGAGAACCTTAACTTCCTTACCTGTTCCATGAGGAAGTACAACAGCTCCACGGACCTGCTGATCAGCGTGACGTCCGTCAACACCCAGCTTAAGGTGAGCTTCTATTGTCTCGTCAAATTTTGCTGTTGCTGTCTTCTTAATAAGTTCAGCAGCTTCTTCAAGATCGTAAAGCTTTGTTTTATCTACAAGCTTAGCAATCTCTGCATATCTCTTTCCCTTTTTCATCCTTATTACCTCCGAATTAGTCAACTACTTCGATACCCATAGAACGAGCTGTTCCGGCTATCATACTCATTGCTGCCTCAAGAGTTGCTGCATTAAGATCTGGCATCTTTGTCTCTGCAATCTCCTGTACCTGTGCCTTGGTGATCTTACCAACCTTCTTCTTGTTTGGTTCACCGGATGCATGCTGCACGCCTGCTGCCTTCTTAATAAGAACTGCTGCAGGTGGAGTCTTGGTAATAAAGCTGAAAGAACTATCAGCATAAACTGTGATAACTACAGGGATAACCATATCGCCCTTGTCAGATGTTCTGTCGTTAAACTGCTTTGTAAATTCCTGAATATTAACGCCATGCTGTCCAAGTGCAGGTCCAACTGGTGGAGCTGGTGTTGCCTTTCCTGCAGGTATCTGTAACTTAATGTAACCTTTGACCTTCTTAGCCATTTTTTTATCCTCCTCTCGTGGTAAAGTTACGGGGGACTTTTATCTCCCCTCCCACATCTATATAACGGGCACTAAGATATTCCCGACTATATATTAATTAATTTTCTGTATGTCAGTCACACTGATTTCCAAATCCATTGAACGTTCAAAGATATCTGCATCAATGATAACTGTCTGTTTTGTACGGTTGATAGACTGAATAACACCTTCTGTACTCTTCCAGGCACCATCTATAACCTTAACATGATCGCCGACTTCGACCTCGATTTCAATATCATTCATCTTAACGCCAAGTCTAGCCATTTCAGCATCTGTAAGTGGAACCGCTTCTGATCCAGGTCCAACGAAACCTGTTACACCTCTAGTGTTACGTACCACATACCATGTAACATCATTAAGAATCATATGAACAAGAACATATCCTGGGAAAAGCTTCTTGGTAACTGCTTTTTTAGTACCATTCTTCTTTGTCTCATATACTTCCTGAGTAGGATACATTACATCAAACATCTGATCTTCCAGACGTCTGTTCTCTATGGTCTTCATGATATCCTTCTTAACCTTCTCTTCATAACCGGAATATGTATGTACCACATACCAATGTGGAAGACCATCTCCCTGTTGCTTCACATTTGAAGACTGATTTGAAGACTGATTTGAAGATTGTGCTGAAGACATATCATCAGATTCATTATTAGAATTTTCTGCTATCTCAACCGCATCCTCAACTGAAACTGTATTATCTTCAGTCTCTTCAGCAGCTGTATTGTCAGAAGTAAGAGTATCATTTACTTCTGTTAGAGATTCATTAACAGATTCTTGTAATTCCATATTTTCCATCTTCTTTTCTTCTGCCATATCATCACCGCCTACCATATATACGAAAGACCTAAGTTTAGTAACCAATCAACCAAAACAATTATAAGACCAATTGAAATAGCTGAAACAAGTACAACTACAGCTTCCTTAAAAAGTTGATCCTTTTTAGGCCATGTAATCTTCTTAAACTCAGCCTTAAGCTCGGTAAACCAACTTCTCTTCAGGGCAGGTGATGTGTCTTTTTTCTTACTATCTTTTTTACTAGTATCTTTGTTTTCCGATTTATCTGACATATCAAACCCCTCTTAAATTTAAATACTAAGTCTAAATAATATGCTCAAAACAAATTATTCAAACCAATTATTTAGTCTCTTTATGCATAGTATGCTTCTGGCAGAATCTGCAGTACTTCTTAGTCTCCATTCTATCCGGATGAAGCTTCTTTTCCTTTGTCATATTGTAATTACGCTGCTTGCATTCTGTACAAGCAAGAGTTATCTTAACACGCATGAAAGATTACCTCCATAAATTATTTTACTAAATTTAACATATTTAAACTACGTTTTCCAAACAATGTTTCTAAACATTGTTTGCTGCTCACCACACGAACATAGGGTAGCCTTTCGGTGTACCGGCTGGGATAGGCCTCAAATGCACGCCAAAAGAAGTGCGCATGGAAACGCAATCGTTAGAATAACACAGTATGTAAAACTAAGTCAAGTGAAAAATCAAAACTTTAATAAGTTTTCAGAAAAAATTTAGAATGTCACCAAATCCTCTATGCTTTAGCAATGGCTTTGATAATAAATACTAATATTACTATTAAGCCAAGAGCTATTCTGTAGATACCAAATACCTTGAAGCTATTCTTCTTAATATAGTTCATAAGGAACCTGATAACAAATATAGAAACGACAAATGCTACTACCATACCAAATATCATTTCAAAGAATTCGAGAACCGAATAATGCATGCCAAACTTTATAAGTTTAACAAGGCTCCAGCCAAACATTATTGGTATACCCATAAAGAATGAAAACTCTGCTGCAAGTTTCCTTGAAATACCCATAGTAAGACCACCCACTATTGTTGCGCCTGAACGAGATGTTCCTGGAACAATGGCAAGAGCCTGAAAAAGTCCAAGAAAAAGAGCATCTCTATAAGAAATCTGAGAAAGCTTAGTTATACGAGGTTCTCTTTTTTCATTTCTCATTTCAATTACTATAAATAAAATTCCATATACAATAAGGGCAACTGCTATAACAGCAGGAGTATGAGCATATTTTTCCATCCAGTCATCCAAAATAAGTCCAAGAATACCGGCAGGAATAGTCGCTACTATTACTTTAATCCACATAAGTAAAACAGGTCTGCTGATTCCAACACTACCAACCCTATACTCATCTCTCCACTTTGGACTCTTACTAAGAAGACGTCCCTTTGAATCTCTTTCCTTTTCAGATCTTACTATTCTAAAAGGCCAGAGTTTGCTCCAATACATATAAATAACAGCTATAATGGCACCAAGCTGAATTATGACAAAAAACATTTCCTTGAATTCAGGTCTTGCATTAAGATTTAAAAATTGATCCACCAAAAGCATATGCCCAGTACTGCTGATAGGAAGCCATTCCGTGATGCCCTCCACAATACCAATAAAAATCACCTTCAATAATTCAAGAAATGCCATAATCCGCCCCCTTTATCTTCATCTCTTACTATACTTACTTTTTGCTAAATTCTACTGAATCTGCCGAAGCTATAAAATCCTTTTTATAAGTAGTATATAGTTCCTTATAACAAGCGAAACTAACTATCCAGTACTCATCATAATTATCATATACAAATGTAATATAAGAAAATTCCGTTCCTGAAACCTTCTTTGTATATTCAAAATACTCATATCCATCACCCTGACTTAATGAGGGTGAATTCGGTATAGAGTTAGCCTTTATATAAGCCTCTGCATAATCTGAAGCCGAATCAACCTCCAGTCCACTCTTCTCCACATCATCCTTAAGAGATCTGATTCCAAGAGCCATCCCATCTGGACTAGCATAATACCAGGTAGCATTCGCAAGAGTTTCCTTCTTGTATTCTTTACCAATTGTAATAGACATATCTTCAGACTCGATTACCTTAGTGGAAGCTCCACAGCCATATAAAGAAAACAACAATAAGAACAGAAGGCAAAGTACTCCCGCTCTTTTAAAATATTTATTATATAATTTATACACACTTCGTTTCTTAAACATTCTAACAAAATTCATATCACATAACAATCCTGTTACTATTAAAAAGATATTTATAATC
>JAILGP010000009.1 GCA_024696635.1 Eubacterium sp.
AAATTTTTTCTTTTGTTATATTTTAGCTTTTAAATGTTATTTTTATAAAATAGTGATTTTACTATTTGAATTTTACTATTTTTCTAGTAAAATTCTAAATAGAAAAATTGATGTTTTTTTATTTATCAACATAAATAAATGAGAGGGGTATAAAAATGTATAATGATAGTGTAATATGGGCTGGTATTAATGATAATAATGATAAAATATGTCTTCTTCCTAAAATGGCTAATAGACATGGGCTTGTTGCGGGGGCAACAGGTACTGGAAAAACTGTAACTCTTAAGGTTTTAGCTGAAAGCTTTTCTGATATGGGTGTTCCGGTTTTTATGGCAGATGTAAAGGGAGATATTTCTGGTCTTTCTATCCCTGGAGATGATAGTGAAAATATGCAGGAAAGAATTAAAAGATTTGGGCTGGCGGATGCGGGCTTTTCTTATAAGGGTTATCCTGTAACTCTTTGGGATATATATGGGGAAAAGGGAGTTAATCTTAGAACAACTATTTCTGAAATAGGACCTATTCTTCTTGCTCGTCTTATGGAGCTTAATGATCTTCAGTCAGACATTCTTTCTATTGTATTTAAAATTGCTGATGATAATAATTTACTTCTTATTGATACAAAAGACCTTAAGTCTATGCTTAATTATGTTTCTACACATAATTCTGAGTTCGAAGCTCAGTATGGTAAAATGAGTCCTAATTCAATTGCCGCTATAGTTCGTGCTCTGGTTGCTCTTGAGGTTGCCGGAGGAGATAAGTTCTTTGGTGAACCGGCAATAAATATTATGGATTTCTTTACATTTGGAGATGGCGGTAAGGGTATGATTAATATACTTGATAGTTCAAGTCTTATTAATAGTCCCAAGCTTTATTCTACATTTTTACTTTATCTTTTATCTGAGCTTTTTGAAAGACTTCCAGAGGTTGGAGATATGGATAAACCTAAGATGGTATTCTTCTTCGATGAAGCTCATCTTTTATTTAAGGATGCACCTAAGGCTCTTCTTGAAAAAATTGAGCAGGTTGTTAAGCTTATAAGATCTAAAGGAGTTGGTGTATACTTCTGTACTCAGAATCCTAGAGATATTCCTGATGGGGTTCTTGCTCAGCTTGGTAATAAAATTCAGCATGGTTTAAGAGCCTATACACCTTCTGATCAGAAGTCTGTTAAGGCTGCAGCTGAATCCTATAGAGAAAATCCGAATTTTGATACATTTGATACTATTCTTAATCTTGGTACAGGAGAAGCTGTTGTTTCATTCCTGGATGAAGATGGAATTCCAATGATTGCTGAAAAAACCTATATTCTTCCTCCACAGTCAAATTTTGGAACAATAAGCGATAGTCAGAGGGATACAATAATAAAGTCAAGTATATGCTATAGCAAATATTATGAAATGGTGGATCCTGATTCTGCTTATGAATTCCTCGAGAGAAGAGGTATTGAAGAGGCAGAGGCTCTTGCTAAAGAAAAGGAAGAGGCAGAGGCGGAAAAACAGAGGATAAAAGAAGAGAAGGAAGCTGAAAAACAGAGAGAAAAGGAAGAAAAAGAAGCTGCCAAAGCTGCAGAGAAGGCAGAACGCGAGGCGGCAAAAAAAGCAGAAGCCGAAAAAAAGGCAGAAGAAAGAGAGAAGACCAGAATTGAAAATGAGAAGAAGAAGGCTGCGAAGTCTGTTGGAAATACAATCACAGGCACTGTAGGGCGTGAGGTTGGTAAAACAGTAGGTGGTAAATTCGGTAAATTTGGAAAAACACTAGGTGGAAATCTGGGAGCAAGTCTTGGCAGAGGCATATTTGCTACTTTATTCTCTTCTAAAAAATAAATAATCATTATATGATTTATATTATGATAGGTATTTGAGAATGTAATAAATAATTAGAATAAAGAAATCCCGTTTTTATCAAATGATAAAGACGGGATTTAATTTGTATATTTGAATGTTATAGAGGATGATATTCGGCCTCCATATTATTAAAGGTGCAGTAATATCTGAGACCAACTGATTTTGCAAGCTCCCTTGCATAGTCGAATTTATAACCAATATGTTCCAGATCATGGGCATCACTTCCTATGGTTAATATCTGACCACCTAGCTCCTTATATAGTTTTAGTATTTCGATATGAGGATGGGCAAAATCCATTCCCCTGTATAGGCTTCCTGTATTAATTTCAAGCCCCTTATTATTATCGATTATATTTTTTAATATTTCACGAATTATATCGCTGAATCTTGGAAAATACTTTTGCCTGAATATTTCCTCTGTTACCTTTTGAAAGCCTTTTTTGTTATCAGGACCATATCGAAAAATATAATCTATATGGCCGTAAACATTATAATCTGTAAAATGACTTACATTGTAAAGCATATCTTCATAATATTTACGATAAAGTGTATTCTCATCCTTATAGCTTCCATCGGGATATTGCCAGCTTTCTGGATAATATGGATCTCCATTATCTACAACATGGGAAGAACAGATTATAAAATCTAATCCCGGATGTTCCTTGCTATATGTGTTAAGAGTATTGCAGGTTGATGGCATTACTCCCTGTTCGAGCCCTATTTTTATTTCAAAATTATCTTGACCATTAATTATAGAATTTGAGGCTTCCCTTTCTTTTATTTTCGAAAGCGTATCTATATATTTTTCTATATCCAGGTCAAATTTAATGTTGTCTGGGGTTTCTGGAAAATCAAGATCATTATGATCTGTAAAGCATAATGAATTTAGCCCCTTAGTCTTTGCGCTTTTGATTATATCTTCGATGGGACTATCGCAATCTGCTGAAAAACAAGTGTGTAAATGATAATCGTATTTTATTAAGTTGTCTGACATATTTTTCCTCTTTTATTTATAAATTTATTGTTTACTGGAAATGTTTTAGATTAATCTAACTAAAACAAGAGTAGTTTACTACACCATTTTTGACACTTCAATTAATATTTAGGGATATTTGTCAATATTTGCCGTTATTTCTACAAAAATACAAATACAGTCTTGAAATTTGTACTTAAAAAAGTTATCATAAGAAAGCGGAATGTTTCGCGGATTTAAAAATAATTTAATCAGATATTAAAAGATTTGTAACATCTATTATATATTTATTATTGGTTTTGCAATTTATTATTCGTATCTGATAATTATTTAAGGATTCGCATTCATCAATATAATTTCTTAGGAGGATTTATAAAAATGGCAGTAAAAGTTGCGATTAATGGATTTGGACGTATTGGACGTCTTGCATTCAGACAGATGTTTGGTGCTGAAGGTTATGAGGTAGTAGCTATTAACGATCTTACAAAGCCTTCAATGCTTGCTCATCTTCTTAAATATGATACAGCACAGGGCGGATACTGTGGAAAGATTGGTGAAGGCGCTCATACAGTTTCAGCTGATGATGAGGCAAACACAATCACTGTAGATGGCAAGACTCTTCAGATCTATGCTAAGGCTGATGCAAACGAGCTTCCATGGGGAGAAATTGGTGTAGATGTAGTTCTTGAGTGTACAGGTTTCTACTGCTCAAAGGATAAGTCAATGGCTCATATCAATGCTGGTGCTAAGAAGGTTGTTATCTCAGCTCCTGCAGGAAATGATCTTAAGACTATCGTTTTCTCAGTAAACGAGAATACTCTTACAGCTGAGGATCAGATTATTTCAGCTGCTTCATGTACAACAAACTGTCTTGCACCTATGGCTAAGGCTCTTAATGATTATGCTCCAATCCAGAGCGGTATCATGAGCACAATTCACGCTTATACAGGTGACCAGATGATTCTTGACGGACCACACAGAAAGGGTGACCTTAGACGTGCTAGAGCTGGTGCTGCAAATATCGTACCTAACTCAACAGGTGCTGCAAAGGCTATCGGTCTTGTTATTCCAGAACTTAACGGAAAGCTCATCGGATCAGCTCAGAGAGTTCCTGTACCAACAGGCTCAACAACTATCCTTACAGCTGTAGTTAAGGCTGCTGATGTAACAGTTGATGGTATCAATGCTGCTATGAAGGCTGCTGCAAGCGAGTCATTTGGATATAATGAGGATCCAATCGTTTCTTCTGATGTTATCGGAATGAGATTTGGTTCACTCTTTGATTCAACACAGACTATGGTTTCTAAGATTGCTGATGACCTCTATGAAGTACAGGTAGTTTCATGGTATGACAATGAGAACTCCTACACATCACAGATGGTTAGAACAATCAAGTACTTCGCTGAGCTTGCTTAATTAGCAAATTTGAAGAAGACCTAAGAATCGGGTCCGGTCTATATGGGCCGGTCCCGTTTTTTTGTGAATATCTGTCATTCATTTAATAGGCATTTCCTTGATTTTTATTGGGACCTGCTTTATAGGTGAGTGATTATAATATAATAAATAACCAGGAGGTAATAAAATGTCACTTAATAAAAAATCTGTTGACGATATTAACGTAAAGGGACAGCGCGTACTTGTTAGATGTGACTTCAATGTTCCACTTAAGGAAGGAAAAATAACAGACGAGAATAGACTTGTTGCAGCACTTCCAACTATTAAGAAACTTATAGCTGATGGTGGAAAGATTATTCTTTGCTCACATCTTGGAAAGGTTAAGACAGAAGAGGATAAGCTTACAAAGACTCTTGCACCAGTTGCAGTTCGTCTTTCAGAGCTCCTTGGTCAGGAGGTTAAGTTTGTACCAAATCCTGACGTTGTTGGACCTAATGTAGTTGAAGCAGTTGAAGCTATGAAGGATGGAGAAGTTATTCTTCTTGAGAATACAAGATTCCGTAAGGAAGAAACAAAGAATGGTGAAGAGTTCTCTAAGGATCTTGCTTCACTTGCAGATGTATTCGTAAACGATGCATTTGGTACAGCTCACAGAGCTCACTGCTCAAATGTTGGTGTTACACAGTATGTAGATACAGCTGTTGTTGGTTATCTTATGCAGAAGGAAATTGATTTCCTTAGAAATGCAGTAGAGAACCCTGTTCGTCCATTTGTAGCTATTCTTGGTGGTGCTAAGGTTGCTGATAAGTTAAATGTTATCTCAAATCTTCTTGAGAAGTGCGATACACTTATCATCGGTGGAGGTATGGCATATACTTTCCTTAAGGCACAGGGCAAAGAAGTTGGACTTTCACTTGTTGATGACAGTAAGATCGATTATTGTAAGGAAATGCTTGCAAAGGCTGACTCCCTTGGCAAGAAGCTTCTCCTTCCGGTTGATACTGTTGTTGCAGCTGGATTCCCTGATCCTATTGATGGACCTATCGAAGTAAAGACTGTTAACTCAGATAGCATTCCTTCAGATATGGAAGGTCTTGATATTGGAGAGAAGACAAGAGCTCTCTTCGCAGAAGCTGCTAAAACAGCTAAGACAGTTGTTTGGAATGGACCTATGGGTGTATTCGAGAATCCTACTCTTGCTGCAGGTACTATTGCTGTTGCTCAGGCACTTGCTGAGACAGATGCAACAACTATCATTGGTGGTGGCGATTCTGCAGCTGCATGTAATCAGCTTGGATTTGGCGACAAGATGAGCCATATTTCAACTGGTGGTGGAGCTTCACTTGAGTTCCTTGAGGGTAAGGAGCTTCCTGGTGTTGCAGCAGCAAATGATAAATAATATTCGAATATTAAACATAGGAGATAATTAAAATGGCAAGACGTAAGATTATTGCAGGTAACTGGAAGATGAATATGACTCCTTCACAGGCGGTAGCACTTGTTGCTGAACTGAAGGATCTTGTAGTAAATGATGCTGTTGATGTTGTTTACTGCGTACCAGCAATTGACATCGTTCCTGTAGTTGAAGCTGTTAAAGGCACAAATGTACAGGTTGGTGCTGAAAATATGTATTTTGAAGATAAGGGTGCTTACACAGGCGAGATTTCTGCAGAAATGCTTCTCGATGCTGGTGTAAAGTATGTAATCATTGGTCACTCAGAAAGAAGAGATTACTTCAAAGAGTGTGACTGTACACTTAATAAGAAGGTTAAGAAGGCTATTGAAGCTGGTCTTACACCTATCCTTTGCTGTGGCGAATCACTTGAGCAGAGAGAAATGGGCGTTACTATGGACTGGATCAGACTTCAGATTAAGTCAGATCTTCAGGGAGTTGCAGCTGATGATGTAAAGAATCTTGTAATCGCTTATGAGCCAATCTGGGCTATAGGAACTGGTAAAACAGCTACTACAGAGCAGGCTCAGGAGGTTTGTAAGGGAATCAGAGATTGTATTTGTGAAATATATGATGAAGCTACTGCAGAGGCTGTACGTATTCAGTATGGTGGTTCTGTAAATGCTGGAAATGCAGCTGAGCTTTTTGCACAGCCTGATATAGATGGTGGTCTTGTTGGTGGAGCTTCACTTAAGGCTGATTTTGGAAAGATAGTTAATTATTAATATACTTTATATTACTACTAATTAAGTTTTTTCTTTTTAATAAGCGAAACGTATTAGATGGATATAAAATTTATATTTTTCCGTTTGAGTTATCTATGATTTTTAAAGATGGGGCCTGTTATATTTATATAATAGGCCCTTTTTATGGCATAAAATTTATATAAATATATTGATTTTTGTATTGTCAATTGCTATACTAAATCTATCATTTTTTAGGAAGGGATGGTATTTCTTATGAAAAAATTTTTAGAAGAGTTTAAGGCATTTGCACTTAAAGGTAACGTAATGGATATGGCTATTGGTGTAATCATTGGTGGCGCTTTTTCTGCTATCATTACAGCACTTACTGAGAGCTTTATTAATCCACTTATAAACAGTATTGGTGGAGCAGAAGTAGCTGGAAGTATTAAACTTCCATGGGTTGATTACTCAGGTCTTGATTCAGAAGCTGCAGCAGCACTTTCACTTAACTATGGTGCATTTATTACAGCAGTTATCAATTTTGTTATTATTGCATTTGTTCTTTTCCTTATGCTTAAGGGTATGAATAAGCTTATGAATCTTCGTAAGAAGGAAGAAGAAGCTGCTCCAGATCCAGAGCCAAGTAAGGAAGAGGTTCTTCTTACAGAGATCAGAGATCTTCTTAAAGAAAAGAAATAAATATAGTTTAATTAATTGTTAATATTTTTATAAAAAACAGGTTGATGTTTGACCTGTTTTTTATATTGTTCCAGTATTA
>JAILGP010000014.1 GCA_024696635.1 Eubacterium sp.
TTATTAAATAGTCTTATTAAATAGTCTTATTAAAAAATCTAATTTAATATATTTTTGCAAATAAAAAAGTGGCATCTACATATATTAGCAGATGCCACATTTAATGTATAAAATTAAACTAACTCAAGAAATACTTCAAGAGCTCCGTCGCCCTTTCTCTGAGCAATCTTTACAATTCTTGTATAACCACCCTTACGGTTAGCATACTTAACTGCATACTCATCGAAAAGCTTCTGTGTAAGATCAACCTTAGCCATAGCCTTTTTCTTACCTTCAGCACTTTCAGGAATTTCTGAAACAGGATAAAGGACCTTAAGCATCTCTCTACGAGCATGAAGTCTTGAAGGCATATCCTTCTTTACAGTCTTCTCAACTGTATCATAAACAGTAACCTTCTTACCGTCTACAACTTCCTTTACTCTCTTTCCATCCTTGTCCTTACGAGCTTCCTTGGCCTGAACCTTAACCTCTTCGTAATTATCTTTTTCTCTAATTGCAAGAGTAATAAGATGTTCAGCGATCTTACGAACTTCCTTAGCTCTAGCCTCAGTAGTCTTGATCTTACCATGATATATAAGCTGTGTAACCTGATTTCTAAGAAGTGCCTTTCTCTGATCAGCCTTCTTTCCAAGCTTTCTATACATTGCCATTTTGTTTTCCTCCTTACCTGCAGTTTCCTGCGGTCTTCACTGTGCATACTTAATCCGTACAATTTATACGACTTCTGCGTGAGTGGTAAATTAATTATTCGTCACTGAGTGAAAGTCCAAGCTCTTTAAGCTTAGCAAGAACCTCATCCAAGGACTTACGTCCCAGATTACGTACCTTCATCATTTCATCAGTAGTCTTGTTGCAGAGCTCCTTAACAGTATTAATACCAGCTCTCTTAAGACAGTTAAATGAACGAACACTGAGTTCAAGCTCATCTATGCTCATATCCTTAGCTGTTGTTTCTGGAACTTCTTCCTGCTTCTCAATGATAATTGTCTTATCCTTAACATCCTCAGAAAGATTGATGAAAAGTCCAAGATGCTCACTAAGAATCTTAGCTGCATAGCTGACAGCATCATCTGGAGTAATAGTTCCATTAGTGAATACATCGATTGTAAGTTTATCATAATCAGTAATTTGACCTACACGAGTATTCTCTACAATAATATTAACTCTTTCAACTGGTGTATAAATAGAGTCAACTGCTATAACATCAATGGAAGTCTCACGTTCTTTGTTCTTATCAGCGCTGACATAACCACGACCGTTTGTTATAGTAAGTTCCATCTCGAGTCTTGCATCCGGACCATTAAGGTTAGCAATAACAAGATCAGGATTAAGGATTTCAAGATTTGAATCAAACTGAATATCAGCTGCCGTAACAACCTTATCTCCTATAACATCAATGTATCCTGTTCTGACATCATCATTATGAGAATTATTCTTGATACAAAGCTCTTTAATGTTCATAATGATTTCAGTTACATCTTCCTTTACTCCAGGAATAGAACTAAATTCATGAAGAACACCCTTGATCTTTACATAGCTTACTGCTGTTCCGGGAAGTGATGACAACATAACTCTGCGAAGTGAATTACCTAGAGTTGTTCCATAACCTCTCTCAAGCGGTTCGATAACAAATCTTCCATACTTATTATCATCAGACTTCTCTTCAATTAATATTCTTGGTTTTTCAAACTCGAACATTCGTAACCTCCGATTACTTAGAATACAGCTCGACGATAAGTGTCTCATTTACAGGTACGTCTATAATCTCCCTACGAGGAATCTCAAGGACCTTACCTGAAAGGTTCTCAGCATCTCCATTAAGCCATTCAGGAACTGATACACCTTTATTTGCTTCTTTAATATCAGCAAATCTTGTAAGAGACTTACTCTTCTCCTTTATTTCAATTACGTCACCGGCAGAAACCCTGTATGAAGGGATATTAACAATCTTGCCGTTTACAAGTACATG
Source organism: Eubacterium sp. (assembly GCA_024696635.1). GTDB lineage: Bacteria > Bacillota > Clostridia > Lachnospirales > Lachnospiraceae > Eubacterium_Q. The sequence continues at coordinate 1,970 of JAILGP010000014.1, forward strand.
CTTGTGAGAAACAACCTGTCTAGCCTCACGTCTTGTTCTTGCATAACCAAGACGGAAGATAACGTTGTCAAGTCTAAGCTCAAGGAGCTGCATAAGATTAGTACCTACAAGACCTGGCATACGCTCTGCCTTCTTATACATATTACGGAAAGGCTTCTCCTGTACGCCATAGATGAACTTTGCCTTCTGCTTCTCACGAAGCTGAAGTCCGTACTCACTAACCTTTCTATTACTTCTCATATTTTTTCTGTGAGATGTCTTACTTACTCCGAGGAAAGCTGGCTCGAGTTCAAGTGATCTACATCTCTTGAGAACTGGTGTTCTATTAATTGCCATTTCAACTAACCTCCTTAATTAGACTCTTCTTCTCTTAGGTGGACGACATCCGTTATGAGGAACAGGTGTTACATCCTTAATTGTAAGAATTTCAAGACCACATGCACCAAGTGCACGGATAGCTGCCTCACGGCCACTACCTGGTCCCTTAACTGTTACATCAATCTTTTTCAGACCATAAGGTGCTGCAGCCTTTGCTGCTGTTTCAGCAGCCATCTGAGCAGCATAAGGTGTTGACTTCTTTGATCCTCTGAATCCAAGTCCACCTGCACTTGCCCATGAGAGTGCATTTCCTTCTGCATCTGTAAGAGTTACTATAGTATTGTTGAAAGAAGCCTGAATATGTGCTTGTCCACGCTCAACGCTTCTTCTATTACGCTTTTTAGTTACTTTCTTTGTAACCTTATTACTAGCCATAGAGCTTACTCCTCCAAATTAATCTTATTTACGATATTACTTCTTCTTGTTAGCAACAGTCTTCTTAGGTCCCTTACGAGTACGTGCATTATTCTTTGTATTCTGTCCACGTACAGGAAGACCCTTTCTATGACGTATGCCACGATAGCAACCTATCTCCTGAAGACGCTTGATATTCATCTGCGTCTCACGTCTGAGATCACCTTCAACTATGATGTTATCATTGATATAATCACTGATACGTCTAACTTCGTCATCAGTAAGATCCTTAACTCTTGTATCGAAACTTACTTCAGTTTCTGTAAGAATCTTCTGAGATGTTGTGAGGCCAATACCAAAGATATAGGTAAGACCGATCTCAACGCGCTTGTCTCTAGGTAAATCTACACCTGAAATACGAGCCATGAATTTTACCTCCAGTTTTTTTATAACTTTAGTTTATTGTTTGTGTGACTATCGTCACCCAGCCGCTTTGACCGTCATTTGAAACAGTCCTTTCGCTAACATTAGACGCGTTAGCGACCCGCGTTTTGTCCATGCCTTATAATCTCACAGGTTAATGATAATGATTATAAAAGCATAAATTACCTACCTTACATTTAATAATAAAATATGTAGATACTCATATAAAATCATCAAACCAGGTAGCAAACGCACAAAACAAGGATACTCTTCGGCAGATGGGCTAAACATCTCGAAAAAGTGTCCTCTCAAGAAATCGTAAATATGATTATCCTTGACGCTGTTTGTGCTTTGGATTTTCGCAGATTATAAGAATTCTGCCTTTTCTTTTAATGACTTTGCACTTATCGCAAATTGGTTTTACTGATGCGCGTACCTTCATTAAAATACTCTCCTTTCCAAAAGTGTCCTGCAAATGTCTATTCTAACATGATTTTGATATGCTTGCAAGAGGTATTTAAAAATTTTTTATAAAATAATTATTATTTAGCTCTCCATGTAATTCTTCCTCTTGAAAAATCATATGGTGAAAGAACTACCGTTACTTTGTCCCCAGGAAGAATCTTTATATAATTCATACGAAGCTTACCACTTATAACCGCAAGAATCTCATGATCATTTTCAAGCTTCACCCTAAACATTGCATTAGGAAGTTTTTCAAGTACTACACCTTCGCACTCAATTTCGTCAGCTTTGGACATATGTTCACTCCTTTTTATAATTAACCAAGTATTGCTGTTATATCAGCGAATACATCATTAAGGTCTTTGGTTCCGTCAATATTCTTAACGATACCCTTTCCATCATAATAATCAATAAGAGGTTGAGTTTGCTCATGATATACTGAAAGTCTGTTAAGTACTGTTTCAGGCTTATCATCCTCTCTTTGAATAAGCTCACTACCACAATTATCACAAATATTCTCTGTTTTAGGAGCATTGTATTTAATGTGATAAGTAGCACCACATTTTACACAAGCACGTCTACCAGACATACGATTAACAATATTCTCATCAGGTACATCAACATTGATAGCATAGTCAACTGATTCTCCTGTTTCAGCAAGTGCTGCATCAAGAGCTTCAGCCTGTGGAATTGTTCTTGGGAAACCATCAAGTACATAGCCATTAGCACAATCATCCTGATGAATTCTATCAATAACAAGATCTACAACCAATGAATCCGGAACAAGCTCACCTTTATCCATGTAAGCCTTAGCTTTAACGCCAAGTTCTGTACCATTCTTAATATTGGCTCTAAAAATATCTCCGGTTGAAATATGTGGGACATTATATTTGCCACAAATCATATCAGCCTGTGTACCTTTTCCGGCACCAGGAGCACCAAGCATTATAATTTTCATAAGCTACTCCTCTCTAATTAACAAAACCTCGAAAAGATGACAACGAGATTACGCCCATTGTCATCTTTTATTTATCATTACTTGTTTAAGAATCCTGAATAATTTCTTACAAGCATCTTTGACTCAATCTGTTTGATGGTTTCAATGATAACTCCACAGATAATGATGAGTGATGTACCACCGAAAGAAACATCAGCACTAAATCTACCATTAAAGAAGATAGGAATTAATGCAACAATTATAAGTCCAATTGCTCCGATAATAACTATATAGTTAAGTATCTTATTCAGATAATCCTGTGTTTGCTTACCAGGTCTTATACCAGGAACAAAGCCACCCTGTTTCTTCAGGTTATTTGCTATCTCCATTGGATTAAATGAAATGGATGTATAGAAATAAGCAAAGAATACTACAAGAGCTATATAAAGCACAAGTCCGATATATGCCCATGGATATCCAGGTCTAAACCAATAATTAGTATTAAGACCCTCAAAAATTTTGGCTACTACAGAATTAGTAACCTGAATATTAAACAGATTAGTAACAATTCCAGGTATTGACATAAGTGTTGATGCGAAGATAATTGGCATAACATTTCCTGTATTAACTTTAAGAGGAATATGTGATGAATTACCACCAACTTGTCTTCTACCCTGCACCTTTTGTGCATACGATACAGGTATCTTTCTAACTGCATCATTAAGTATAATAGTTAAAACTGTTGTTAAAACAACTACTGCAATAATGATTACAGAAGCTAATATCATATTTACTGTTGACTTATCCTTTACGAACATATCATAAAGATTTACAAAGTCACTAGGCATACGAGATACGATATTAACAAGAAGTATGATTGATACTCCGTTTCCAATACCCTTCTCAGTAATTCTTTCACCCAGCCACATAACAAATGTACTACCCGCTGTTAATGTTATTACTATAACTGCTACCGAAAGGAAATTATAATCATACAGATATCCTGCACGACCAAAACCGATTGATAAACCAATACTTTCGATTATAGCAAGTGCAACCGACACAATACGCGTTATAGCTGTAATTTTCTTTCGACCTTCATTTCCATCCTTCTGCATCTCCTCAAGAGCAGGAATTGCTATAGTGAGGAGCTGTATAATGATGGATGATGTAATATACGGTGTAACAGACAGAGCAAATATTGACATCTGCTGAAATGAACCACCAGTGAATGAATCAAGAAGTGAATTAGCACCTGTACCGAGATTATTAGCAAAGAAATTGCTAAGCTCAGCTGTATTTACACCTGGTGTAGGTATAAGAGAACCGAGTCTTACAACAATTAAGATAAGAAGATCAAAAAGAATTCCATTCCTTATCTCTTTTATCTTAAAAGCATCTCTAATGGTACTGAACATACTAAATCACCTCGAATTTTCCGCCAGCAGCTTCAATCTTCTCTATTGCTGTCTTACTTGCAGCATCTACAGAAACTGTAAGCTTACGGCTTAACTCTCCATTTCCAAGAATCTTAACACCGTCTCTAGAATTCTTAACAATTCCAAGCTCCTTAAGAGCTTCAACTGTTACTGTAGCACCATCTTCAAACTTTTCAAGATCTGAAACATTGATTGCTACAATGTCCTTAGTATTTCTACACTTAAAGCCTCTCTTAGGTATACGTCTGAAGAGTGGCATCTGACCTCCTTCAAAACCTGGTCTTGGTGCTCCAGAACGAGCCTTCTGTCCTTTGTGACCCTTACCGGCTGTCTTTCCATTTCCTGAACCATGACCACGTCCGCGTCTGAAGTCGTCACGAGTTTTTGCACCTTCCTGTGGTGCCAGATTAGATAAATCCATCTCTTCGACCTCCTTATTCTTCAACCTTAAGTAAATATTCAACCTGCTTAATCATTCCCTTAGTTGCAGCACTGTTAGGAAGCTCAACTGTCTTACCAACCTTCTTAAGTCCAAGTGCTTCAACTGTTCTTCTATGCTTTGGTACACATCCGATAGGGGACTTAACCAGTGTAATCTTTAATGTATCTGCCATTTTTTTCTACCTCCTAGTTAAGAATCTCGTCTACTGTCTTACCACGAAGTCTTGCGATTTCTTCTGGATCCTGAATGGCCTTAAGTCCTTCTATTGTTGCAAGAACGACATTCTGCTTATTATTTGATCCAAGAGACTTTGTACGAATATTTCTATAACCGGCAAGATCAAGCACGCTACGTGCAGGACCACCTGCGATAATACCAGTACCTTCAGGAGCTGTCTTAAGAAGAACTCTTGCACTTCCGAACTCTCCTGTGTATCCATAAGGGATACTTCCGTTCTCATTAACTGGAACTGTAACAAGCTTCTTTATAGCATCTTCCTTAGCCTTTCTAATAGCCTCAGGAATTTCTGTTGCCTTACCTATGCCAGCGCCTACATGACCATTACGGTCACCTACTACGATAAGTGCTGCAAATCTCATGTTACGTCCACCCTTAACAACCTTGGTTACACGCTTGATTGCAATAACGTTATCGAACAGTTCTACCTGGCTTAAATCTATCTTTGTACGCTTCAACTTATCTTCCTCCCTCTTAGAATACAAGACCAGCTTCTCTTGCAGCATCTGCAAGAGCCTTAACTTTACCTGTATAGATAAAGCCGCCTCTGTCAAATACAACTTCCTTAATATCAGCTGCAAGTGCTCTCTCAGCAACAACCTTACCTACATAAGCAGCAGCATCAATATTGTTAGTTTTCTCAAGTTCGGAAGCAACAGTCTTCTCAACCGTAGAAGCAGATACTAAAGTCTTACCGACTGTATCGTCGATAATCTGAGCATAGACATGATTATTGCTTCTATAAACAGCAAGTCTAGGTCTCTCAGTAGTACCGCTGAAACGATTCCTAATCTTTAAATGCTTCTTCTCACGAATAGCACTTCTTGATTCCTTGTTAATCATAGCTTACTCTCCTTATCTTACTTCTTACCGGTCTTTCCAACCTTACGTCTAATTGTCTCATAATCATACTTGATACCCTTGCCCTTATATGGCTCTGGAGCTCTCTTCTCACGAATCTCGGCTGCATACTGTCCAACCTTCTCCTTATCGATACCAGTTACGATTATCTTGTTTTCTTCTACCTTTGTTTCAAGTCCTTCAGGATCAGTCATCTCAACTGGATGAGAATATCCAAGATTAAGAACTAATTTGTTACCCTGCTTTGAAGCTCTGTAACCTACACCATTAACCTCAAGAGTCTTTTTGTAACCATCAGTTACACCTATGATCATGTTGTTAAGAAGTGTTCTTGTAAGCCCGTGAAGAGCCTTGTTTCTCTTTAAGTCATTTGGTCTTGATACAGTAATAACATTACCATCCATCTTGATCTCCATCTCTGGAGCAAGAGCTCTGCAAAGTTCACCCTTTGGACCCTTGACTGTCACCTTATTATTTTCTGCTATATCTACTGTTACTCCAGCAGGTACAGCGATAGGCATTTTACCGATACGTGACATTTCGCCTTTCCTCCTTATTAATATTTAAAAGAATTATAATTTTATCTTTATATAAATGATTCTAAACAATATATAAATGGTATATTACCAAATAAATGCAAGAACTTCGCCACCAATATTTTCCTTACGAGCCTGCTTATCTGTAAGCACACCCTTGTTTGTAGAAATGATAGCTGTTCCCATTCCTCCAAGAACCTTTGGAAGATTATCTTTATCAGCATATACTCTAAGTCCTGGCTTTGAAATTCTCTTAAGGCCTTTGATAACCTTTTCGTTCTTATCTTTGCCGTACTTAAGTGTAATTCTGATAACATCAAAATTACCTTCTTTAACAGTCTCTATATTACGAACATATCCTTCGTCAAGAAGAATCTGAGCGATCGCCTGCTTCATCTTAGATGCAGGTATATCTACTGTATCATGCTTTGCAGTATTTGCATTACGGATTCTTGTAAGCATATCTGCAATTGGATCGCTTATTGCCATTTCGTTATCCTCCTAAAAATAATGTAAACTCAGCATTCTACCAGGAACTCTTTTTAACACCTGGAATATCACCATTGTAAGCAAGCTCTCTAAAACAAACTCTGCAGATACCATATTTTCTAAGGTATGCATGTGGTCTACCGCAAATCTTACAACGTGTATATTCTCTGGTTGAGAACTTCTGCTTTCTCTGCTGCTTTACCTTCATAGCTGTCTTAGCCATAGTTCATCCTCCTTACTTCTTAAAAGGCATACCGAAGAGTCTGAGAAGCTCTCTTGCCTCTTCATCTGTATTAGCTGTAGTTACGAATATAATATCCATACCACGAACCTTGTCAACCTTGTCATACTCAATCTCAGGGAAGATAATCTGCTCTTTAATACCAAGAGCATAGTTACCTCTACCATCAAATGACTCAGCGCTTACACCACGGAAGTCACGTACACGAGGAAGTGCAAGATTTACAAGTCTATCACAGAACTCATACATCTTCTCTCCTCTAAGTGTTACCTTACATCCGATTGGCATACCTTCACGAAGCTTGAAGTTAGCTACTGACTTCTTAGCCTTTGTGATAACCGGCTTCTGACCAGAAATAATTGCCAGATCCTTTACTGCTGATTCAAGAACTTTGCTATTTTCCTTAGCTTCACCAACACCCATGTTGATGACGATCTTCTCTAATCTTGGAATTTGCATAACATTCTTGTAACCGAATTTCTCAGTCATAGCAGTCTTTATATCGTTTTCATATGAATCTCTTAATCTACTCAAGTTTTTTTCCTCCTTCCAAGATTAGTCTATAGTCTCAAGCTTGCCATTAACCTTGGCTACTCTCTTCTTATCCTTCTGTGAACCCTGGAAGCCTACACGTACAGGCTGTCCCTTGTAAAGGTACATTACGTTAGAAATATCGATTGGAGCTTCCATCTCTACGATACCACCCTGCTGATTCTTATAGTTAGGCTTTGTATGCTTATGTACCATATTGACACCTTCAACAAGAACCTTATGGTTCTTAGTATCAACCTCCATTACCTTGCCTTCCTTATCTTTATCCTTACCAGCGATAACTTTTACAAGGTCACCCTTTTTTATCTTTGATGTTGCCATCGCCAAACCTCCTTAAAGTACCTCAGGTGCAAGTGAAATGATCTTCATGAATTTCTTATCTCTCAATTCTCTTGCAACTGGTCCAAATATACGTGTTCCTCTTGGATTGTTATCATCCTTGATAATAACTGCAGCGTTCTCATCAAATCTGATAAAGCTTCCATCCTTACGATGTACGCCATGCTTTGTACGAACTACAACAGCCTTAACAACATCGCCCTTCTTTACTGCGCCACCTGGTGTAGCATCCTTAACAGTTGCTACTATAATATCACCAATATTGGCATATCTTCTAGTTGATCCGCCAAGTACTCTGATGCAAAGAAGTTCTTTAGCACCTGTATTGTCGGCAACCTTAAGTCTTGATTCCTGCTGTATCATAGATTTGCCTCCTTACTTAGCTTTCTCAATTATCTCAACAAGTCTCCATCTCTTATCCTTTGAAAGAGGTCTTGTTTCCATTACTCTAACTCTGTCGCCCTTCTTGCACTCATTATTCTCATCATGAGCCTTGAGCTTATATGTACGTTTTACGATCTTGCCATAAAGAGGATGCTTAACATTGTCGACGATTGATACAACAATAGTCTTATCCATCTTGTCACTTGTAACAAGACCAACACGTGTCTTACGTAAATTTCTTTCTGTAGCCACTATTCTATCTCCTCTCTATAGCCTTATGCATTAGCCTTCTCAGCTATAACAGTCTGGATACGGGCAATATTCTTTCTTACCTCTTTAATCCTTCCTGTGTTCTCAAGCTGATTTGTAGCATTCTGGAACTTCAGGTTGAACAGCTCTTTCTTAGCATCAACAAGGTCATTGCTAAGTTCTGCAACTGACTTTGAGTTCAGCTCTTCTAAATATTCCTTAGTCTTCACTATTCATTTCCTCCTTCCAGATCTGCCTTTGAAACAATCTTGCACTTAACAGGAAGCTTGTGGCTTGCAAGACGAAGTGCCTCTCTTGCCATTTCCTCTGATACGCCAGCTACCTCGAAAAGTACTCTTCCCGGCTTAACAACTGCTACCCAGTATTCTACAGCACCTTTTCCAGATCCCATACGAACTCCGATAGGCTTAGATGTTACAGGCTTATCAGGGAACATATTAATCCATACTTTACCTTCACGTCTGAAGTGACGGTTAATTGCGATTCTGGCTGCCTCTATCTGATTAGACTTAATCCATGCAGGCTGCATAGCAATAATTCCATATTCTCCACGATGAAGCTTATTGCCTCTTGTTGCCTTACCCTTCATAGAGCCACGCTGCTGCTTACGATATTTTACTCTCTTTGGCATTAACATGATTATTTTGCTCCTTCCTTCTTATTCTTAGTTGGAAGTACCTCACCATGGTAAATCCAAGTCTTAACACCAACCTTACCATAGGTTGTATCAGCCTCAGCAAAACCATAGTCGATATCAGCACGAAGAGTCTGAAGAGGAATTGTTCCCTCACTATAAGTCTCTACTCTAGCCATATCTGCACCACCAAGACGTCCTGATACACTTGTCTTAATACCATATACTCCAGTATCTTTCATTGCACGACCCATGCAAGACTTCATAGCTCTACGGAATGGTACACGATCTTCAAGCTGCTTTGCGATATTCTCAGCAACAAGCTGTGCATCAGTGTCAGGTCTCTTAATTTCCTTAATATCTATTGAAAGAACAAGATCTTTCTTTCCCTTTACTGTTATACCATTCTTAGCACGGTTCTTAACAATAAACTTATTAACATCTGTTCTAAGCTTGTCGATTTCAGCACCACCTTTACCGATTACAAGACCAGGCTTAGCTGTGAAAATGATTATCTTAACCTTTTCCTTATTTCTCTCGATATCAATCTTAGAGATAGCATTATCATAAAGTCTGTTTTTCAGAAACTTTCTAATGTTATAGTCTTCAACAAGATTGTTTGCAAACTCATCATTCTTAGTATCAGCATACCACTTTGAGTTCCAATCCTTGATGATTCCTACTCTTAATCCATGTGGGTTAACTTTCTGTCCCATGATTAATCCTCCTGTCTTTCATCAAGCACAACAGTAATGTGGCTTGTCTTCTTCTCAATCCTGTAAGCTCTACCCTGTGCTCTAGGATGAATTCTCTTCATTGTAGGTCCTTTATTTGCAAAGCACTCTGCAACATAGAGGTTATCAGCCTTGAGACCATTATTATTTTCAGCGTTTGCTACTGCTGACTTAAGCAGCTTGTAGATAATTGCTGAACCCTTACGATTGTTATACTGAAGGATAGCAAGTGCTTCGTTTACACTCTTTCCTCTGATAGCATCAAGAACGAAACACGCCTTAGTAACAGAAACTCTAGCGTAAGAAATCTTAGCTGAAGGTCTTTTGTCTTTATTTTCTTCGTTTCTCACTCTTTTAATTTGTGATCTATGTCCCTTTGCCATTTCTTACTCCTCCTTATTTGCCCTTCTTCTCGTCTTTTCCATGTCCTCTATATGTTCTAGTTGCAACAAACTCACCGAGCTTATGTCCAACCATATCCTCTGTAACATATACAGGAATGTGTGCTCTACCATTATGTACAGCAATTGTATGTCCTACAAATGAAGGGAAGATAGTAGAACGTCTTGACCAAGTCTTAACGACTTCCTTTGAATCATTTGCATTAAGTGCCTCAATCTTCTTAAGAAGACTTGCGTCTGCAAATGCGCCTTTCTTTAATGAACGTGCCATGATTATCCTCCTTACTTAACATTCTTTCCAGCTCTGTTTCTGATGATCATCTTGTTAGACTTATTCTTCTTCTTCCTTGTCTTAAGTCCAAGTGCTGGCTTACCCCAAGGAGTTGAAGGACCTGGTCTACCAATAGGTGCTCTACCTTCACCACCACCGTGTGGATGGTCGTTAGGGTTCATAACAGATCCACGAACTGTAGGACGGATACCCATGTGACGCTTACGTCCAGCCTTACCAATCTTAACAAGGCCGTGCTCACCATTTCCTACTGTACCAATAGTTGCTCTTGAACTAATTGGCACATATCTCATCTCGCCTGAAGGAAGACGAAGTGTTGCATACTTTCCTTCCTTAGCCATGAGCTGTGCTGAGTTACCTGCTGAACGAACAAGCTGTCCGCCCTTACCAGGAACAAGTTCAATATTATGTACTTCTGTACCTACAGGAATTTCTGAAAGAGGCAGGCAGTTACCTACTCTGATTTCAGCTTCTGGACCATTCATAAGTGAATCGCCAACCTTAAGTCCTGCAGGAGCAAGAATATATGTCTTAGTACCATCAGCATAAACAAGAAGAGCGATATTAGCTGTTCTGTTTGGATCATACTCTATTGTAGAAACCTTTGCAGGTATTCCATCCTTGTTACGCTTGAAATCGATGATTCTATACTTCTGTCTATTTCCACCGCCATGATGTCTAACAGTAATCTTACCCTGATTATTACGTCCTGCTGTCTTTTTCTTTGACTCAAGAAGTGACTTCTCAGGCTTATCAGTTGTGATTACGTCAAAATCAAGACCGGTCATATTCCTTCTGGAAGGTGTATATGGATTATATACTTTGATTCCCATCTTGTTTCTCCTTTCAATTTGAGCTTAATTAACGCTCTTTTTACAGACCTTCAAAAAGCTGAATATCAGCGCTGTCTGCTGTAAGCTGTACATATGCCTTCTTTGTCTTAGCTGTCTTTCCAAATGTCATACCACGTCTCTTTGTCTTACCAGCCTGGTTAATTGTATTAACTCTAGCTACCTTAACGCCATCAAACATTTTTTCAACAGCTTCTTTAATCTGAGACTTGTTAGCATCCGGATGAACCAGAAATGTATACTTTTTCTCATAAACTGAATTCATGCTCTTCTCGGTAAGTACCGGACGGAGAATTACGTCATAATACTTTAAGCTTGCCATTATGCATACACCTCCTCTAAAGCCTTGATAGCATCCTTAGTAAACACAAGTGTGTCATGCTTAAGAATGTCATATACGTTAACGCTTGTTCTGTCCGCAGTCTCAACATCAGGAATATTTCTTGCTGAAAGGACTACATTATTATCTCTTACTTCTGTTACAACAAGTGCTTTGTTTGCATTGATATTTGTAAGAACCTGTGCAAATGCACTTGTCTTAGGAGCATCCATTGTAAGCTCATCAAGTACAACGATTTTATTATCATTAAGCTTTGATGTAAGAACAGAGAAAAGAGCAAGTCTAGCCTCTTTCTTATTAAGCTTCTGTGAATAATCCCTTGGCTTTGGTGCAAATACAACACCACCACCTGTCCACTGTGGAGCTCTGATGGAACCCTGTCTAGCATGACCTGTTCCCTTCTGTCTCCATGGCTTTCTTCCACCACCACGTACTTCAGAACGTGTACGAGCACTCTGTGTACCCTGACGTCTGTTAGCGAGGGTGGCAACAACAGCCTTGTGAACTATTCCCTCATTTATATCTACGCCGAAGATTTTGTCGTTGAGTTCTAATGTTTCAACTTCTTTTCCGGCAGTATTAACTACAGATATAGTTGCCATTTTTTATTCCTCCTTGCTATTCTAATTGCTATTCCTATTACTTATTGGACTTAAATGATTCAGTGAGTACAACTAATGACTTCTTTGGTCCAGGAACAGCACCTCTTACAAGAATTAAGTTATTCTCAGCATCAACCTTAACAACCTCAAGATTCTGAATAGTAACCTGAACATTTCCCATGTGACCTGGCATCTTCTTGCCCTTCTTAACTTCACCTGGTGTAGTTGCAGAACCATTAGAACCAGCATGACGATGATACTTTGAACCATGACCTGAAGGACCAGACTTGAGGCCGTATCTCTTAAGACCGCCTGCATATCCCTTACCCTTTGATCTTGCAGTAACATCTACCTTGTCACCTTCAGCAAAGATATCTGCTTTAATAACTGTTTCTCCGGCAACATAGTCTGCCGTGTTCTCGAACTTAAATTCTTTAACGAATTTCTTTGGAGCAAGACCAGCTTTCTTAGCATGTCCTACTTCAGCTTTTGTAGCACCGTGTGGATGACGTACTACTTTCTTTCCCTTACCATCTTTAGATATAACCTTCTCTGCAACTTCGCCATATCCAACCTGTACTGCTTCATAACCATCATTCTCAACTGTCTTCACCTGAAGAACCTCACAAGGTCCAGCAGCGAGAACTGTTACAGGTATAAGCTGTCCTGCTTCGTTCCATACTTGGGTCATACCAACTTTTTCTGCAAGTATTGCTTTCTTCAACTTTCTTTCCTCCTAATAAAAATTTACAGCGGAACACATTTCAACTTCTTTATTTAATATTTTAAATAGCATCTATGTGTTCGTACTAAATATCCAGCCAGGCTTCTGCAGGTAACCTCTCTGTCTATTAGGTACTTATTACTTCTGTTTTACTTCAATATGTACGCCGGCTGAGATATCCATCTTCTTGAATATTTCAAATATAGGTGTGCTTGATGAGATGTCGATGATTCTCTTATGAGTTCTCTGCTCGAACTGTTCTCTACTATCCTTATACTTATGTACTGCACGAAGAATAGTTACCTTCTCAACCTTAGTAGGCATTGGAATTGGTCCACTTACCTTTGCCCCTGCGTCCTTTGCAGCCTTAACGATATCCTTAGCTGCTTTGTCAATAAGCTCATGGTCATATGCCTTGAGTGTTATTCTTGATGTTTGATTTGCCATAAAAAAAGCCGCCTCCTTTTTGCATTTTGTTTTTTAGGTATGCAAGCGAGCGGTGACTGTACAACTATCCCGGGTGTGTCGCGCCTTTTCCGTAAAAAAGCCGGACTTTCATCCGTCATCTCTGACCTTATGTCAGATGGTATTAGTACAGTGACTTGTCGCCAGATTCTATGATCTTGACATTCACTCCACGAAATTAACCTGCCCTGCAAGCAGCAACCTTCGCTTCACAGTTATCAATGTCACAGCAAGGGTTATACTAACACAAGCCAATTATTATTGCAAGTAGTTTTTTTAATTTTTTCACAAATAAATATCACATTTATAAAATATTCAAAATATTACTATAAATGTGATATTTTTCTTTCTTATTTATATTATTTTCTTATTATATTTTAATTCATATTATAATAGTAGGAATTATTTAGTCCATCTGGCCGTGGATCCACACGGAAGTATAAGTCCAGTATCTCTAACCGGCAATCCCACATCTGAGGATTCCACCCTTCCACCATGCTCTGCTATAACCGTGGATGAAATCATATAATTAAGCACTGCTGGAGATAGTCCCGTTGTATACATATTAATAAGGAAGAGAATCGCATCATCAGCAAGTATCTGACTGGTAAGTTTAATAAGGTTAAATATACCATCATCCATCTTCCACATTTCTCCCTTGGGACCTCGTCCATAGGATGGTGGATCCATTATAATAACCTGATATTTATTACCCCTTCTTATTTCTCTTTCTACAAATTTAACACAATCATCTATAAGCCATCTGATGGGAGCATTTTCCAGACCCGATGACCTGGCATTTTCCTTAGCCCAGCCTGTCATACCCTTAGAAGCGTCTACATGCGTAACCTTTGCACCAGCCATTGCGGCAGCCACAGTAGCGCCACCAGTATAAGCAAACATATTAAGAGCCTTTATTTCTGCATCTTGACCACGCTTTTCTTTTTCATTCTTTATACTTGTAAATATATAATCCCAATTAACTGCCTGTTCAGGGAAAATGCCTGTATGTTTAAAAGAAAAGGGTTTAAGATTAAATGTAAGCAAATTACTTCCAGTTATACCCTCCCCAGGAAGTTCATACTTAATCTGCCATTCTTCAGGCAGATCAAAGAATTCCCATTCTCCTCCACCTTTATTACTTCTATGATAATGGCCATTAAGCTTCTTCCATTCCTTAGAAATATGTTTTGTCGACCATATAACCTGTGGATCTGGTCTTAGCAGAATATATCTGCCCCATCTTTCCAGTTTCTCTCCATCCGTACAATCTAAAACCTGATAATCTTTCCATCTATCTGCAAGATACATATTATTTCCTCATCTAAACTAAAATATAATTATTTTTCTTCAATAAACTTATCTATTCCATTTGCAATTCCCTGAATCATCTTAACCTGGAAATCTGGATCAGCCATCAATAAATCCTCATTAGGATTAGTCATAAACCCCATCTCCAAAAGAGTGGTAGGTACTATTGCCCAATTATTACCAGTCATAGTATCAGTTTCCCAGATTCCTCTTGAAGAAAGACCTGTTGCCGCAACATATTCATTTAATATATCATCCGATAATCTTCTACTCTCATTATACATTTCTGATATATAAGGATTAGAAGGTGTAATACATATTCCCATAGCCCCAGCAGCAGAGGAGTTCTCCGAACCATCAGCATGGATACGTAAAAATACATCTGCATTTGCATCATTAGCAATTATCGCTCTTTCAGAACAGGATATTTGTTTATCGTTATC
Organism: Eubacterium sp.; assembly: GCA_024696635.1. Classification (GTDB taxonomy): domain Bacteria; phylum Bacillota; class Clostridia; order Lachnospirales; family Lachnospiraceae; genus Eubacterium_Q. Next base: position 17,114 of record JAILGP010000014.1, read on the forward strand.
TTCTCTTGTAAGTATCACAGTATAGCCTCTGGACATTAATTCATCCCTTAGTTTCAAGGCTATGGCAAGATTCAGCTCACACTCAGTAAGTCCAGAAGAATCACCATGAGTTCCCGAGGAATCTGCCGCCTTCATTTCCGAGGAACCCGGCCCCAAAGGTTCTGTATTTCCTGAAACCACAAAGGAATGTCCAGGGTCCAAAACTATAACCTTGCCCTCATGAACTGATTCCGCCGTTTCTTCAGTCCTTATCTCTTCAGTGCTCTGACTTTCTTCAGAGCTTTCCTCATCCGAATCGCCTTTACTGGCGATTTCATTCGCGGCATCCCCAAGACTTGCCTCCTCCTTTTCCGGATGGTCAGCCTCTGTATTTTTTTCTTCAGTGGTTATTGGTTTTTCCGTAGGTTCCGATATATTCTCCCCAGCTTCACTATTTTCCGCCGTCATCTCAATAGGATTATAGGCTTCTTCATCATTATCTTTCCCACACGAAGTAATTCCTAAAAGAAAAAGCAGCATTATAAAAAATATTTTTATTTTCTTCATATTTAAATTCATATAGTGGTCACTCCACATATGCTTATTATTCATATATCAGTATAAGTAATATATACTGGTTAATTATTATCTATAGTCATCAAGCAAGGCAAGATTGGAAACTTCAACATCATTAAAGTAAGGAGATACATCCTCCTGACTTGTATAAAGAGGTTCATACCAATCAAACTGCTGGAAATAAGCTAATATATTTTCATCCTTAAACTTATAACCATGTCTTGCATATATCTCATTAATAGCAGTCTGAACCTCCTGCTTATTAAGAGCCTTAACCTCTGCCTCTGTAAGAAGTCTTGTAGAGGAATCTGGAATTATCATTCCATCACCAGAGCTGACAGCCTCATCATGAGTGGAGGTCGAGGAACCATTTGTAGCAACCGGAACAATATTATAATTAATATTTGATTCAATCACGTGACTTCCTTCTCGACTTGCAATCATCTCATCATACAAGGTAGAAACGTTAGAATATCCGTGGAATGCAAATTTCTTATCCTGTCCTCCAATCTCAACATAGGTATTTAAAATCTCTGTTTCTCCAGCCTTAGAATATTCATCTACATTATATATAGGATTACCATTTTCATCCTTACCAACACCATAGAATGTTACACCTGTATAATATCCTACCGTTCCAGTATAAAGAGCATCCACCATATCAATATTAGCATTAAGATCCACAGCATAAACAAGTGTCACAATAGAATCCTGTTTAATAGGTGATGCATCCTTAGGAGTTTGAAAATATAATCCCATATACTGTTTATTAGTTACAGTAAAGCCACTCACATAATAATTTTGAATATCCGAGTCGATCATCGCTTCAGTGCTGGACTTCATAACATCAACAACTTCAACCGGAAGTGTATCTATGTTATAGGCTTCTTCCTTAACCTCTTCTTCAGCTTTAGCTTCAGAGGATTCCTCAGCATTTTCCTCTTTATCCTGATCACCCTCTGATTCATCTGTCTCTTCAACGCCTTCTGCTTCTTCCTCCGGCAAGGATTCATCAAGCCCCTCAACTTCAAATTTTAAAGTTGAATATTCAACATCAGCCTTTATATATTTCTCTATTTCATCCTCATCAATTTCCCACTCATATTTAAGTTTATCACCATTTTTAATATCAGTAGTCTTATCCAGACCCCCGCCGATCAATTCATAAGCCATATACTCAGCTGCATTCTTATAGTCATCTGCATTCTTTGGTTTTTTATTATATTTAAGGGTCTTTTTATAATCCTTCATAAATGCTTCTACATCAAAATACGCAGTAGCCTTGGTTTTTCCATCCTCAAGAGAATATTCAACCTCGATATATTCATCAAGATTAATACTTTGTTTCTTCCCCCCCAGCATAACTATAAGCAATACTCCAATACAAATAACTATCACTGAGGAACAAGCAACAATGACAATTGCAAGTTTTGAACTAATGCCCTTCTTTCCGCCGGTTTGATTAGCCGATTTCACTGTTGTTTGATTTCCCATTTGATTCACAGGTCTACTTGCAGACTGTTTCCCATTCTGATTCATAGGTCTATATGCAGGCTGACTTCCCATCTGATTCATAGGTCTATTCGCAGACTGATTCCCATTCTGATTCATAGGTCTATATGCAGGCTGACTTCCCATCTGATTCACAGGTCTACTTACAGGCTGGTTCCCACCAGGGACATTCATCTGTTTAGGCCCTTCAACCTCTGCCCCGCAAAAGGTACAGAACAAAGAACCATCAGGTATATTTTTTCCACACTCAGTACAAAACATATTAACCTCCTTTTTATGAATAAAAGGGAAAACAAAATAAAATCTTTATATTCTTGATCCTGATCTGATTATTACCAATTTCTTTCTTCCATCGGAAGGTATTCGCGATGATCTCCCACATATTTGTATGCCGGACGAATAATCTTACCCTTATTAACAAGCTCTTCAATACGGTGGGCAGACCATCCTGCTATTCTGGCAATAGCAAACATAGGAGTATAAAGCTCCACAGGAATTTTTAAAACGGAATAAACGAAGCCACTATAAAAATCCACATTTGCACAGACAGGTTTCTTCATATCTCTGAATTGCATAATAAGTTCCTTAGCAATTCTCTCAACTCTATCATATAATTCAAACTCCTTTTTATAGCCCTCTGCTTCAGAAAGAAGTCTTGCATATTCCTTTAATATCTCAGCTCTAGGATCAGACAATGAATATATAGCATGTCCCATACCATAGATAAGGCCAGCATGATCAAAGGCCTCTTTATTAAGAAGCTTTGTTAAATAAGCCTTTATCTGAGAATCGTTTTCCGTATCCTTTACATTTTGTATTAAATCAGCCATCATCTGCTGAACCTTCAGGTTGGCTCCACCATGACGAGGACCCTTTAATGAACCAAGGGAACCTGCCACTGTCGAATACGTATCCGTTCCTGTAGTACTAATTACATGGGTAGTAAATGTAGAGTTATTCCCTCCTCCATGTTCAGCATGAAGAACAAGACATATATCAAGAACTTCAGCTTCCAAATCTGTGAAAACAGGATCCGATCTAAGAAGTCTGAGTATATTTTCCGCAGTAGAATATTCAGCCTTTGGTCTATGGATAACAAGACTGGCATCCAGGAACTTATGTCTGTAGGACTGATATCCATAAGCAGCAATTACCGGAAATCTGGCAATAAGACCTAAGGACTGAGCCAGAACATGCTGAACACTTATATCATCAGGATCATCATCATAGGAATATAAAGTAAGAACGCATCTCTCCAGAACATTCATAATATTTCTGCTAGGAGCCTTCATAATAACATCCCTGTTAAAGTTCTCCGGAAGAGGTCTCATACTTCCCAAAATCTGCATGAATTCATTAAGCTCAATTTCTGTAGGAAGTTCACCAAATAAAAGGAGAAAAATCGTTTCTTCAAATCCATGCTTACTTCCTCTAAAACCCTCTACAAGCTGTCTTACATCATAGCCCTGAAAATACAGTTCTCCAGGAATAGGAATTCTATTTCCATCACCATCAATTCTAAAGCCTGAGACATCAGAAATTTCAGTAAGACCTGTAAGAACGCCTCGGCCATCAGAATCTCGTAGTCCTCTTTTTACATCATACTTCTCATATAAAGTCTGATCAATACGACCAGCGCCATCACACATATCCACATATTTTTCTACAGTTTTCTTAAATTCCGCAAAATTTTCCATTCACCACTCCATAGCTTTATAGTACTTTTTATAAATGTAATAAGATTACAAGCCTTAATCAACAAGAAAATATTACATATCCAGTTAGCTTTCAGAAAAAACATCCTTCTCAGTTTCGATGGAATATCTTTCGAATGCATTTATAACCCTTGTATTTTTATAGGTATCTTCTCTTTTAAATTTTCTGCCATAGGTCATATGGACATGTCCGTGAATAAAGAGCTTAGGCTGATACTTATCTAATATCTTATTAAAAATACCAAAGCCCCTATGAGGAAGATCATCTCCATCATTTAGTCCCTTGGCAGGACTATGAGTAAGAAGTATATCCACGCCCTTATATCTCCATAATTTAGGCAAAAGTCTTATATACCTGCCTATCATCTGCAGTTCAGTATACTGGTATCCACTATAATTATAGCGCATACTGCCTCCCAGACCCATTATGCGAACTCCGTGATATACAAATATATCATCATCTACACAGGTGCAGCCTCCCGGCGGAGTATCTCTATAACATCCATCATGATTTCCATGAACATAAAGTATAGGAACCTTAGAATAGGTGGCAATAAACTCCAAATACTGGGGCGCCAGATCTCCGGCAGATAGTATTAGATCATACCCATCTAATTTAGTTTTTTCAAAAAAATCCCACAGATATCTCGACTCGATATCTGCCAGTGCCAGAATTCTCATTCTAGTCTACCCCTTCTGTACTGTCTGTATTCTTTGCAGTTTCTACCTGTATTCCTTTTAATTCTACAATCTGTTTAGCCTGGTCCTTAAGTTCATCAAGCCCCGGAATAGAACCTATGACATTATCAACCAGCCAATTCATTTTTATAATGTCCTCAATGTCCAGATTTACTCCATCCTGACTTCTAAGACTTCCATCCTGGGAAATAATCCTTCCTCCAAATGGAGAAAACTCATCATTTATTATCATATCTCTCATTTTAAGAACAAGACGTTTTAAATCATAAGGAATTTTTTCTGAAAGAATTACATCAACAACACCTGAGGAAAGCCCCCACCAATAATTGATAGGCTTGCTTTCACTTTCAGCATCTGTACTTCCCCAGTTACCCTTCATAATAATATTGATTATCTTTTCATAAAGCTGGCCCCAGTTATAAACAGTCATTATAATATTTTCCGGATCCCCGTCTGTAAGACGATACATACCGAATTTTCTTGAGGCCTTCCTTGGTGTGATCATATCCTGATCAGATACGTAATCAATACCCTCTTCATAAAATGAATGATATATTTCATCCCTATGTTCAGTAGTCTTAAGAGTTGTCCACTTAAGATAAACCTTAACTCTAGGATTCATCATCCTTGCACCTATAGCAAACGCATTTATATTTGCTGTTATTCCATAAATAGGATAATCAGCCAGATAACCTATCTTGTCAGTCTGAGTAAGAGCTCCTGCAAGCATACCTGACATAAACTTAGCCTCATACAGTCTTGCATAATAGGTTCTGATATATCTATGGGATGTATTAAGAGAACAATTAAGTATCTTTACCGAAGGATATTTAATAGCACACTTAAGACTAGGACTAATCATACTTGTGGTAGTTGTAAATATTACCTCTACCCCATCCTCTTCAATAAGAGACTCAATAGCTTTAATCGTTTCCTCCTCAGACTTAGCAGTAGTTACCTGAAGAGCGCTCACCTTTTTACCAAAAACCTCAATAAGATGATTTCTTCCTAGTTCATGCTGATATAACCAGTTTGAATTAGAAGGATCCTTATCATATATAAAGGCGACCTTAAGAGGTTTACTCGCAGTATAGTTTTGAGAGAAAATTTTTGTAATAACATTATCTTTTTCTGGCGGTGGATCAAGAGAAACCTCAACCTCATACTGTTCATTGATTACAAGAAATTCCTGCCACATACTTGATATAGCCGTTTCTATTTCCTCAAGATTCATGTCACAAAGGGCATCGAATCCCGTAACCTCAACAAAGGTTAAAAAGGCATCCCCAGTGGTGACTTCACTAAGATGATCCCCGCCTCTTTTCTTAAAGGCTTTTTCGAATCTTCTATAAGCCGCCTTTAATTCCAGAATAGTATCTTCACTCCATATCAAGGAAGCTTCAGCACGGATAGCGGTTCCACCACCATCGGCCGAATCACCTACCGTACTTACCTGAGATATAACCGGGGATTCACCTATTTCTCCCCCATGAATATCTGCTTCCTTAACAGCATTAAGAAGTCTCTTATAGCAGCCCTCATGAGTAAATAAAATAAAATTTACCGAGGTCTTTTTATTAAAATCCATATATTCATAGTAAATCTTTATTTCCTTATCATCAGTAAGTTTGGGAACCTTTCTGGTGACAAAAGCAGGTATAGAATCAGCCTCAAAATACTTAAGAACGCTGACTCTCTTATTGCCTTCTACTACATAATAGAAATTCAGATACTCATAAACCTTAATAGGGTCTCTGATACCTTCATCTAAATGTGCATCAGAAAGCATAGACCATTTACTAGAAAACTCAGTATTAGCCTCCATAATAGGCATAAAATTAGATGCAAACGCCTGTGTTCGTCCAGCTGTACTGGTTCCAATAACCCTGTCTAGTGGTATATTCACCAATCCTAAATTAACATCCCTTGATATATAGTCTTTATTTATAATATCATCCAAGACCGGAAGAAAAGGATATTTACCCTCTGACACATTAGTTCTGTAGGCCTTTAACCCCAATTTTTTGGCCTTTTCATATAAATCTTTAGACATATTACCCTCACTTATTAATCATAAGATAATAACAAGATTACTTATTATCAGTCTATTTTAATATGTTTATAAATAATTACAAATGCACCTTATAGTCTGCTTATACCTGATCTGATAGCCTCTTCCTTAACAGCCTGAGCTACAACCTTGGCTACATTTTCATTAAATGCATCAGGTATGATATATTCTTCATTTAACTCTTCGTCAGTAACTATTGAAGCAATAGCTCTTGCAGCAGCTTCCTTCATTGGTTCAGTTATAGCTCTTGCCCTCGCATCCAGTGCACCACGGAAGATACCAGGAAATACAAGAACATTATTAATCTGATTAGGGAAATCCGAACGACCTGTAGCTATGATTCTTGCTCCGCCCTTCTTTGCATCTTCAGGCATGATTTCAGGTGTAGGATTAGCCATTGCAAATACTATTGCATCATCGGCCATAGACTCAACCATCTGACTTGTTACTATTCCAGGAGCTGACACACCAATAAATACATCCTTACCCTTAATTACATCTGCAAGGCTTCCAGTTTCCTTATACTTATTTGTGACAGCAGCGATTTCCTGCTTTGCTGAATTAAGACTTGTATCACCTTCAACAATAGCGCCCTTTCTGTCTACCATAACAACATTTCCGATTCCAAAGCTCTGAAGAAGCTTACAAATTGATATACCGGCTGATCCAGCACCACTTATTACAGCGCTTACATCTTCCCATTTCTTCCCTACAATCTTAAGAGCATTTGTAAGTCCAGCAGCAACAACTATAGCTGTACCATGCTGATCATCATGGAATACTGGAATATCAAGCTCTTCCTTAAGTCTTGCTTCTATCTCAAAGCATCTAGGTGCTGAAATATCTTCAAGATTAATTCCACCAAAGGATGGAGCAAGTCTCTTAACAGTCTCTACTATTTCATCAGTATCCTTTGTATCAATGCAGATAGGAAATGCATCTACATTTCCAAATCTCTTAAAAAGAACTGATTTTCCTTCCATTACAGGTATAGCTGCAAGAGGACCTATATCACCAAGTCCAAGAACTGCTGTTCCATCAGATACAACTGCCACAGTATTACATTTAAGTGTATACTTGTAAACATCATCAGGATTCTCATGAATCTTTCTACAAGGTTCTGCAACTCCAGGGGTATAGGCAGTGGAAAGATCCTCCTTTGTTTCAACTGGCACCTTAAGTGCTACTTCAAGTTTTCCTTCATGTTCTTCATGCATTTTAAGACTAGCTGCATTATAATCCATAATTTTCTCTCCTTAATACATTTATAAATTAAAGCTTATTCCTAAGAAAGGAAATCGCTTATAGACATCTGTTGTCCAACCTGCTTATTCTCATATCTACGCTTCCAGTCGCGTATACGCTTTGAATCAGCAACAATTCCATATTTTTCACAAAGCTTAATCATATTGCCAAGTAATTCCTTATGATTTTCAGGAAGTAATTCTGGTGATTCCCTGCACCGTTCCACATATCTTGCATACTCCTGAGGAAAACGTTTTCTATATTCCTGATAGAAAAAGTTCCTGTCAGCTTTAGGTATAGCAAGCCTTAGATCTGACAAGTCAAGCCTTTCCACACCATACTCTGCCATAGTTTCAATCATACTCTGCAGCTCATAAACAGAGTCATTTACATATGGAACAAGAGGATAAAATGCAGCTAAGACATCTATCTTCTCCTTCTTCAGAAGCTTGATAAGCTCCAGTCTCTGCTGAAGCTTCATAGTCTGACCTCCTTCAATAAGCTTTATCCTTGCATCTGACATGGCAGGAAAGGTTATCTCAACAACACATTTTGTTTTAGATGAAATCCCCTTAAGAATATCCAGATCCCTTGTTATTTCAAAACGCTTTGTAGATATTATCACACCATGGTCATAATTTTCAATAACCTTAAGACACTCTCTTGTTAACTTAAACTCTTCTTCATATTCCGAATAAGGATCACCCAGATTACCCATAAGTATCATACCTGGTTTTCTTCTGGATTTCAGAGTCTTAGCCAAATTTTGAGGAGCATCCATCTTAACGCCTATATCCATAGGATCCTGAACCCTGCTAACCGTAAGAAGAATAGAATCCTCCGTTCTTCCCACGTATATATTCAGTCCATTCTGAGGAGTCAGAATATTTTGAGAATTAATTATATACATAAATATAATAACCTACCTGTCTTTAATCGATTTTTCTTTTCTGTATATCAATTTATAAATCATATAAATCAATTAGCCGAAAAATAAATCACTAAAATCTAAATAAATATTCTAAATAAATATAAAACACTCATCATCCAAGTAATTAAACGAAGTCAAAGGTTGCCTGTTCGTAATCAAGGGACTTATATTCCATTTCCTCACCCTTAGTCTTACTACTATAAGAAACAACAACCGTAGTAGTCTTGTTACCCTTCATCTGCTGCCCCAGCACATAATTGATATCAAATCTACCTGTAATCTCAGGTGTTGCTCCTCGGGCAGGAACTATAAGCTGGCAGGAATTTTCTGCAAGAAGATTAAATATAGGCTCCCAAATATAAATATCCTTAGCCGCTCCAAAGGGGTTATCAATAAAGAGAGTCTTGGACCTTTTCTCACTTCCAGCTGTAGCATACATACCCGAAATATAATTAATGATTGAAATAAGGAACTGTATATAAATACCCTGAGACTGTCCCGTACTACCTACAGCCTCCTCATACCTAAGGTACCTGCTTTGTTCCTTAATACGTTCTCTCTTATAAAGCTGAAGTCTTATCTTGGACATATCACTTACAATAACAGAGAAAAGCTTCTTCATAGCAAGATTGATACTAAGAGTCTTCTGTCTCTCTGCATCACTTTCCTTCTTATCAAGCTCTTCAACTATATGGTCTATATACTGAGACATTCTTTCTTCTATAAACTCATCCTTAACATAGGGAATAGAAAGCTTTATCATCTGTATTCTTTCTCCATCCATATTTATTTCAGAAAGCTTGGTCAACTTATCAAGCTCCGATTTAACATCCAGGCATCTTTCCACACACTGATTTACAAAGCTTTCCTTAAGTTTCTCCATACTATCCAAGCTCTTCTCAATCCTGTCTCTTTCCAGAATTATAATATCTGTAACATCCTTAAGTCTTGATCTAAGCCCTTCTGCCTCCTGTCTGTTATTAGGAATGTTAACATCATCCCTTATAGAAGCCGCAAGCTCCAAGGCCTTCATCTCATTTAGAGTCTCATAAACCTTAAGCTTAACCTTCATTATATCGGACTTAGCTCTATCTATAGCCTTAGTGACCTTATCATATTCCACCAGATTCATTTCAAATATTTCTCTCAAATCATCTGATTCAATAATGGTAAGAGAACCTAAATCGATGGAGGCAGTTTCTACAATTCTATTAGCAAGCTTTAATAGATCATCATTGCCCTTTACCTTATTATTAAATGCCTTCTCATCAGCTTCTGCTCTTGAAAGTGCCTCCTTCTTATCATTACAAAGAAGCATAGCCTTTTCTATGGAGCGTCTGATATCCTGAGTATATTCCTCCTCAAGATTATCTAATTTATCAAGGGCTTCCTGACCATGTTCACCAACCAGTCTTGTTCTTGCATATTCAATACTTCCTTCTAGCTTTGCAAGTTCATTTAACTGTTTTATTTTTTCTCCTCTGATCCTGTCAGACTTATCCTTGATCTCAGCTATTTCTTTATTTAGCCCCGCTATAACTTCAGGATTTACAGCTATAAGCTCCTTCTCCTTCTTTTTTATATCCTCTATATCAACTCCCAGTTCAGCAATACTTCTTCTACATCTTTCAATAGAAGAAGTAAGAGTATCCATAAGAAGTTTTTCCTTCTCACTAGATATCCTGCCCTTAGCACCACCTACGACAGAATCAAAAGCTCTCTCAAGCTCTTGAAAATTCATATCCGACTTTATAAATTTGGATTCGATATAATAAGGAGAAAATTTATTTTCCCATTTAAATGTAATTTCATCTCTTTTCTGCTTAAGGCCTTCCAGATTTCCTCTCTGCATCACAAGCTCAGACATAGTCTTATCTTCACTATGTTTTATATCTTCAAGCCTTTCCAGTATAGCCTCCTTATCCTTCTTATATTTTTCCTTTTCCTTAAGAAGACTATCTTCCCTATCCTGTACAGATACAAGCTTATTAAGACTTATCAGCTCAGCCTGATATTTTCTTATATTAGAACCAAGTTCTTCAGCCTCATCATCCAGCTTATATAACTTGTTCTTAAGCATAAGCTCCTGGTCAGCCATTTCCTTCATAGATTTTTCAAGAAGGTCCCGCTCCTTACTAAGCGCCTCCTTCTGTTCTTCAGCCTTCATATAATCCTTATCTATAAGGCTTCTGACAAAATCCATATCCTCATTTATGGTATCCAGCATCTGCTCTGCAGTTCTAAGCTCTTCCTTCTTATTATCCAGCTCTCCGCCTAAAATTCTAAGCTTTCTATCAAGATTCTTTGGATCTATAAAGAAGTCAGGCTGTCTTCTAACAAAATATGCTCCATCACCAAGATATATATCTATTGTATCCAGCATATCCCTGTCATATAGTAGTATTTCTTCTTCTATATTAAGTTCTTTAAGCCCGGGATCATCCTTTAAGCTATCAAGATTTCTTACTACAACTCCATAGGGAAGTCCAGGAAGCTTCTTAAGCAGCTTTTCTTTCCTTTCCTCTGGAAGAGCCGACAGATAATCCATTCCATACATAGCATCACTGCTATGACGAGTAAACAGATAATCAATAACATGCTTTACCCCATAGGTTTCAGAAATCAGCTTCCCATCACGGATTTCCTTCTCCCTTTCCTCAAGCTCACTAACAGACTGCTTAAGTTCATATATATTAATTACATTTCCACTTATCCTGTCTCTCAGGTTATCCAGAAGCACTTCTGGTCTTACATCCTTAGCCCCTGCATAAATGGTACTGATTGAAGTATACTTAGGTTTAATCTTGGCATACTGATCAATCAATTGGTCTAATTCTTCAAGACTTTTTATAATACCCTTACGCTGATTAGTCCTATCCATATATTCTGAACGTATATCATCAAGCTGAGCCTGACATTCCCTCTTATCCTGTTCATTGCCAAGAAGTCTTTTTTCTGCTTTTTCCAGCCTGTCAGATCTGTCTTTATAGGAAGATGCAGGATCAATCATAAGTGAATATTCAATATCATCCCTTAATTCATCTAAAGTCTTATCTATATCCTTAAGTTCAATATCAGCATAATCAGATCTACTATCCAAAACCGCAAGCTCAGTCTCCGCTTCAGACTTCTTCTTTGCCCTGAGACTGATTTCTTCTTCCAGCTGTCTTATCCACTCTTCAGTAGAACTGATTTTCCCAGTAAGATCATTAAGCTGTCCATCAATAAGTCTATGAATGTTATATGTAATAGCATAGATATCATTCATTCCATTTGAAATACCATTTGTAATATTATCCCTGTCCTTCTTAAGAGCCTCCAGCTCTTCCTCCTGCCTCTTCATTTCAAGATATTCAGCAGCAGCCTTAAGATTCTTCATGATGGTACTACTATGCTCCAGCTTTTCCTTTATTCTTTCCTCTTCCATTTCGAGCTTTTCTATATTATCTTTTCTTTCCTGATAAGCACTAAGCTCTTTATATATTTTAAGAATTTCATAAAGACTTATGGCATGAGCAAGATCTCTTCTTGCTTCTTCTACCTTTGCTATAAGCTCAGCCTTCTTAGTCTCTCTTTCTGTCTTCTCAATTTCCAGAGTCTTTGCGACACGACCACATTCCTTGGCGACCTCATCCTGTTTTTTATAAAGATCCATAAATGAATCAACTCTCGAAGAAAGAAGCTCCACCAGCTGACACTCATGATCATACATCTGTATATCCTTTTTCTTTTCAGCAAGAGTCCTCAACTCTTCCTGTATGGTCATAAGCAAAGTAACTGTACTCTCAGTTTTTTCACTTTCTCTTTCAGTCTTTGTATGGTATGCCTTCTCTATTATCTCTTCTATAAGAAGATCTTCAATAACCTTCCTGGTAGTCTTATAATTAGTCTCAAAATATGTTCTTACATGACCTTCAGTCTTATTGATTCCCCTTATTATTTCCCACTGACTTTCATAAAGTCCATAGTCAGCTATAAACCTCTGATACTCACCCTTACGGTCAAATATATGAACAACAAGATTCTTATCATTTCTAGAAAGATCGTGAAGATAATTTTTAAGAGCCTTATAGGATATTCTTTCATTATCCTTCTCTAAGGGAAGATTAATAATATCATTTTTATTATATTCCCTGTAAAATATGACGTAATTAAAATACTCTATCCTGGCAGTCTCAAATTCTGATTCCTTGCCCTGATTCTCCCCTGACACCTCCACTTCCCCTGTGGTTGCTTTTTTAGCAGCAAAGCCCGTAGTCATAAAACGAAGGCCTTCCTTAGCCTCTGAAGGATCCAATTTCCATTCTATAAGTGAATGAATAACTGTATTACTAGAATCCCTAAAGAGCTTCTCTATAGGCTGTTTATCATCCAGTGTAGAATTAGGTATAAGATTCTGCATAAGAAGAAGCATAAGTACACTCTTTCCTCCACCATTTGCAAGGTCATAAAGTGTATTTCTTCCATACATCTTCATTGAGAAATCATCATATTCCTGAGTCCCAAAATTATATTTAACATTATTTACCCTGATACGATTAATACTTGGCATAGGATGCTCCTTAATCTTCTTGATTTAAATCTGTTTGATTTAAAGCCGCATAGATCATGCTGCCATTATCTTCAAAATAACCTTCCGCTATAGCGTGAAACCTGTCTGTAGGATATAGTCTGTCATCAATCACTGTCACTATACCCTCATTAACAAGCATATTGGATGTAAGCTTAATAAATCCAAGTCTGGATCCACGTGATGCCTTGGTCCTGTCCTTATCCTCAGAAATCATAGGAGGAAGTGAATCCCAGAGAAGTGCCACCTCCATCATTGAGCCATCATCCTCATCATTTGTAATAACATGGGTATCACCACTTATACGAGACATTTCCTTACCCACCTTATCTATCAGCTCATCCTCTCTTATATAATCCTTTACCTGATAAGTATCTGATGTTTTATAAAAATCCAAAAGAAGCTCATAAATAATTATGTAAACCAAATACAATTCCTTATTAAGCCTGAGTCCCAGCATTTTCTTAAGATCATCATTTGTATATCCAAATACCCTATTTCCTGCTCCGGCAGTAACAAAAATCGATTCATTATATTCATAAATCCTGAGATTAAGCCTTTTCAAAAGAGCCATTGTTATATCATATACACCTGAATCAGCATAAAATGCCTCGTATAGTTCAGCTGTTTCTTTATCCTTTGCAGATATACTTCTTCCTGTAGCAAGCGCACTATAAATATCCAGCGCCTTCTCCAATGTCTTTTCCATTATTTTCTCCCATGTCTATATGAGTTGATAATTTTTATATGTCCTTATTAATCAAACAATAATCTTATGTTTTGATTTTAATTAGGATTCTTATTATTTTGATATAAATCTCATACCAGTTATTTCTGCCAATTTATCATTAGCCTCCACCCCCAGCTTTAAGCTTTGGCCTGTAAATTCTATAACAAAACTCATATCCTTATACTGGTCCAATTTCTCTTCAGGTATATTTTCCAAAACCACTTCTTCCAAAAATGTTTCAGCATCTTCTCTTATAGCCTTTACTGAATATTCAGTTTTTCCAGCCAAATGTGTAAGGAAGGAATAATAGTCCCTGTTCTTATATATATCTTTTCCAAACTTAACTTCCAATATGGCATTATATTCTTCAAGGGTAAGGCTATTCCATCTTCTAAGTCTTCCTAAAAGCTCCATAAATAGCTTAGCAAAATTACGACCCATATTTTCGCTTAAAAGCTCGTCATCATATTTAAAATTAAGATCAGGCTTTTCAACCTCTTTTATTTCGCCCTTCATAGAGTCCCCTGTCTTTTGAAGGATTACATTATCTATTGTATTAATAGCTAAGGACTTTTCTCTTCTAGGTAGTAAAAAAGGAGCAACCAAAAGCTCCATAAGCTCTGGTCTATCTTCTCTTATAATCCTGCCAAGTAAAGTCTCATAATCAAAGGATGCCCTAAGACTTCTTGTCCTGCTTCTTCTAACCATTTCATCCGAAAATTTGGATAGTTCAGCCGCCTTCATAATAAGCTCACTATGACTCTCAATAGTCTGCTTAAGCATATTCTGAAGATTAGTAATATCTCTTGCAGTCTGCGAAGTATCTCCATAGCTTATTCTAGCCACAGCCTTATCAATGAGCTCCCTGTTTTTTGCAAAGGATTTCCTCTCCTCCGCAAACCATACAGCCGTACGATCCATATATTCGTCTACCGCAGCTGTACCCGCATGAACATCTGTAAGAAGAAGCTGTACAACTTCTTCGCGTTTTTTATCAAGAGCCTTAACCTCTATATTTATTCTTTCTATAACATCCAGACTTCCATGGAAATTTTCAGATTTTATAAGCTTCTCAAGAAGTAGCTGGTCCATATTTATACGGCTTTCGTCTCGTATTTCCTTTGTAGTCAGATAAAATTCTATACCATCTTCAGTAATGGTATATTCAACCTCAGATTCCCGGACTATACTATCTATCAGCCTTACTCTAACAAGGCTCATTTTCTTCTTAGCCGGATCATAGAAATTCATTTCAAAAGCCCGGCCATTATTCCTTATCTTATCAAAGATATATTTGACAAGCTCCTTCATTTCCTCACTTGCATAATATATATCATTTGTAGCAGTGACCGAATTAATAGCATTTTCAGTTTCCGGAATTCCAGCCCTTTTCAGCTTCATATCAAAATCTCTCTGAAGAAGGTCCATACAAAATCTTTCATAACCCTTATATTTAACCGGACTATCACTAAAACTATTTTCATTTATAAAATACCTGAGAACTGCAAGAGTAATATAACCCATATCAAGAAAACGGAATCTTCCATCCTTATATTGGTTAAATGTACCTTCAGCCAAAGTAAAAAAAGGATAAAACTTCCTTAGGTTCAAAATTCTCTCACTATGATTTTTAATTATGTCATCAATCAGGGTGTACTGTTCAGCCATTATAAAAATAGTCCTTTTATAAATATTTAAAATTCATCAAAAAAAATCTGCACACAGACCGTCTTATTATACCACATATTATGAAGGTATACTATTCACAGATTATTAAAAAATTGGCAAAATTACAAAGCTTTAATATAAAACATGGCAAATCCTAATACTAAATACAAAACATGAATTATAAATGAAATATAAAACATGAAATCTGATTAAAAAAATAAAAATAAATATAGAAAAAGAAAATTAACAATAAAGTGTTTAATTTTAAGAAAAATTAGTGTAAATTATGATTTATGATTTGAATCCAAATCAATAAACATAGTTAAAGTCAATAATTCATTTAGGAATCCGAAAATAAATATATGAAAAATAATACAGAAAATAATAATAATCAGAATAATAATAAAAACAAAATAATCGCATTAACAATACTTCTTATAGGAATTTTAATGATATGCATACTCTACTTTCTCGGAAACCATGATTTTAATACCAGGAATACATATAATCAATCAAAAACTCCTAAGCAGGAAGAGCATGTAAATTCTGATGCTTCTAAAAAAATAGCAAGCCAAACCGACACTGAAAAAACTGATACTGCAAATAATACAGTCTCAAAAACAGATTCTTCATCTGATCAGAAATATAAAGATAATAACCAATCAAAAGACTCCCATCCCTCTGATACAAAACAAGTGGGCTGGGTTGTTTACGGTGGCGATAGATACTATTACGATAAAAACGGAAAACCTGTCTCTGGCAGTGTTAAGCTGAATGATAAATATTTCATTTTTAATAATTCCGGAAAATTGATAAAGGAGGATAAGCTTATCAGCCAAATAAAGGCCATTCCACAAAGTGGTCAACCGATCATAACCTCCGATTACAGCGGCGCACAGCATAAAGCAAATGAAGAAGCAAATTATAACTATGCCGATAGAAGTAAGGTAGCAGCAAATACAAATTCCATTTCTCAGAATAATTCAAATACAGAAACAACAAAAGAAAGCAACAATATCAGCACTGACAAAGAATCGGATTCAAATAATGAAGCTGATGCAGAATCCGATAAGGAATATATACATGATACATTAGTTGGAATAGGTGGATACACTCCAACAGATAAAGATAATCTTATGATAAACAACCGAATAAATGAACTGTCAGGATATAATGTTGGTTTTTCAATGATCAATCTTTATACAGGAAAGGGTATAGCCTACAACGTTGACAATAGCGAATATTCCGCAAGCTGTATCAAAGGTATATATGTCGCTAGCCTTGTTTCAGAGAATCCGGATACACTTAAATCCAGATTTAATACAATGCAGGAAGTTGTATCAAATTCTGATAACGACGGCTACAATTCTCTGCGCGGCTCCTACGGAAGAGCTCCACTCGTTAAATGGTGTGAGGAGTTGGAACTGGATTCTCAAGTATCCTACCACTACTATCCATTTATATCAGCAAGAGAACTTGCAATCCTATGGATACATACTTACTTCTTCCTAAATACAGATGAAAACGGTATGCAGATAAAAGATATTTATACAAGTCCCATATATGATTCAATTTATACAGTCCTGGGTAATTATGGAACAGAAAATGATACTGTTAACTATAGTATGTCTCTATCAAACACTATAGGAAAAGGCTATAGAACAGAGTCCAAGGCTGGCTGGATAAGCAGTCCACACTACTGTTCAACAACAGATGGCGGGATTATATATCCTCCTGAGGGAGACCCATATATAATCACCATATGCACTGACCTGCCAGCTGACCTTATGTCACTTGAACCATTATGCAGCACACTAGATACTATATATCAAAATACCTGCGACTAAGCCCAAAATTTAACGTAATTCAAAAAATATTTTTAAACTAGGGTTATAAGTAATCAATCATTTATTTACTTATTACTCTAGTTATTATTTTATTTAAAAATCTTAAAATTAAGGCTATAAGCCACGTCATAAAAAGTATCATAGAAAATATAGCAATCCCCACAGGAAGTCCCCAATTTACAAAGCCATACCAGTCATTCGTATCAGGCCAGACTCCCACCCCATTAATAAGAATATTTATAAGATATACTATTCCATAAAGAAAGGTTGGTATTATGGTTAAAAATGTGGTTTTAAATCTTATTCCATCCTGCCCACTATCCAGGAAAACAAATTCCACCATTGCCACCAATGGAAGAATAAGATGAAAATAAAGATTTGAACCCTGATATAAATTGGCATGTCCATATAGAGGACCAAGAAATGCTGCTATTATCAAAAATGTAAGACCAACCGCAGTGGCACTCAAATACTTCAGAAATAAATATGGAGCCTTTTCACCTGACTCTGTCATATTATTCTTAATATCTGAATCTTTAAGAATACTATCCCCTGAACCATTCTTTAAATTAATATTATTATTACTTTCCTTTCTGATTTTAGTAAAAACCTTAGTCAAAAACAAGAAAGCCACTATACCACAAAACTCATTAGATAAAACTGTAAAGAATTTTAGATTCTGAAGGCCTGATGCCGTTAAACCCGTAGCACTTTCAGCATTATTCATCATTATAATTGTTCCAATAATTGTAAATGCTATTTCTAAAAAATTAAAAATTATAATGATTTTTTTCTTCATATATTATCTCCAGGGAATTATGTAAACTATATTAATATAATGGTAAGCCTATTAATTTGTACAAACCAACAACCAATTCGTTAAATATATTAATATAAATTATAACATTTACTAAGTCTTAGCAAAAGAAATATATTCCTATCATATATCCATCTAAAAAAAGCCAAATTCAGGCAAAAAAAGACCTGCTGAACAAAATTCAACAGGTCTTAAATTAAAGCTCTAATT
>JAILGP010000037.1 GCA_024696635.1 Eubacterium sp.
TTATTAAAAAACACTAGCATTATTCCCCTATTAGAGTTATAATATTTAAGATTTTTAATAAAATACATAATATTTTTAAGCGAGGTCCTTATTATGGATAAAATAGATACTATGATACTTTCACTTCTTCAGGAGAATGCAAGATACCCTCTCAAGATTCTTGCAGAAAAGGTATTTCTTTCATCACCTGCAGTTTCAGCCAGAATAGAAAGACTGGAAAAACAAGGTTATATAACAGGTTATCATGCAACAGTCAATCCTCTTACATTGGGTTTTCATATAACTGCATTTATTAACCTCACCCTTGAACCACACCAGAAGGTTGAATTCTATCCATTTATAGAAGCATGTCCAAATGTATTGGAATGCAACTGCGTCACAGGGAACTACTCTATGCTTATTAAAGTATGCTTCCCAAGCACTCAGGAGCTTGACCATTTTATCAACCAGCTCCAGACCTATGGTAAAACCGAAACACAGATAGTTTTCTCAACCCCTGTTGAAACAAGAGGTATTAATGTATCTTCTCTAATAAATACTAATGATAAAAATGATGAGGAATAATAATCACAAAATTAAAAAATCTTTAGGAATTAACAAATCTTTAGGAATTAACAAACCACTAGTTTGAAACTAGTGGTTTATTTTTATAAACTAATTATTCAGCTTATCAAGAAACTCTTTAAACCCAGGATCCTCTGTCGCACATTTTTCTTCATCTTCCTTTACAATTCTGTAAAGCTCCTGTATATCGGAATCCTGACAAACCTTAGTCATATAATCCTGAACCTCCTGGCTAAGCATTGAATTATCTATAAGATACTGGCCATTGGTTTTTACAATATAATAAGGTCCAAGCATATCCAAAGGTTTTGAATCTATATTAACAATAGAAATATTAGCTACAGCAAAACATACAACTGAATTTTCATCAAGCCCCTGTACTGTATAGCAATTAATATTTCCATAACCAGTTATAACTCTCGCCTGGCTCTGAACAGTTGCCATATTATCAAACTGAGCAGGATTAGTAACACAGGACTGTAAGGTTGCCTGATCGCTTCTTGAAAGAGCAGCCAGATAATTAATAACAAGCGCATTTATATCTGGATCTGCATTAGTCTGATACGAAAACTTTGTAGTAAAATTCAAATCTTCCTTAACAGTATCCTTTTTCTTATATAAAAAGATTGCGAATGATGCAAAAGCTATGATAAAAACAAACCATATCAGAAGCAAAAGCTTCCTCATCTTCACTTCTTTCTTTCTATCTCTTTTAGCCATACTTCACCCTCCATTATTTTTTTCAAAAATTTAGTGCACCAGACGGGAATCGAACCCACGCACATGGCTCCGGAGGCCATTGCTCTATCCACTGAGCTACTGGTGCAGCTATTCAGTATGATCGATAGCATATTTAATATCCCTGCTTATCTGGTCAGTCAATTCCTTTAATGAATCAAAATGTTCCTCATCCCTGATAAATAAAACCGGAATGATATCAACCTTTCTTCCATATATATCATCAGAAAAATTATATATAAAGGTTTCAACACTAGGCATATTTCCATCATCTATAGATGGCCTTATACCAATATTTGTTATCCCCCTATATTCTTTATTATCAATAATGACTCTGGATGCATATACTCCATATCTGGGAAGAAGCTTTCCGCTCCCTGTTCCAAGATTAATTGTAGGATAGCCAAGATTTCTACCTAGCTTCTTGCCACCTTCAACCAATCCCGAAATAAGATAATCTCTTCCCATAAGCATAGATGCATATTTAACATCACCTTTTTCAAGACTGGATCTAATACAAGACGAACTAATAATCACATTTTCCAGCTTTAGCTTATCAATAATATTTACACTAATGTCATAAGCCTGACCAAGTTTCTTAAGAGTATCAGAATCACCACTTCTATCTTTACCGAACCTGAAATCCTTTCCCACCGAAACATGACCAACATTATACTTATCAACCAGAATTTCTTTAACGAACTCTTCAGGACTAAGAGCCATAAATTCTGGTGTGAAATCAATATAATCCATCCTGCATATACTAGGATAGGACTGCATCAAAAATTCCTCTTCTTCCTTCTTAGACATTATCCCTTCTTTTATTATAGACAACTTAAGAATTAAAGGTTGAAGCTTCTTATCCTTCGAAACTTTAATTATATCCTTTAATAAAAGCTGATGTCCAAGATGAAAACTATCAAATTTACCAATGGTAACAGCAGTCCGATTAAAATTCTCTTTAGAATTATTTTGAATAATATCTTTCATATTTATAACGTAAATGTGTCTTGATGCCTATAGCATCTTAAACACCTTATAATCCTTCTTTTCTTTGTCATAAGAATAAAGTGCTCTAAGCCTACCATCAGCATAAACCCTGAAAAACTCCGACTCATTCAATAGTCTGCTATCACTTATATCTATATCACATTCTTGATCTGACAAACCAAGAGACTTAAAATTATTATAGTTAAGCCGGTTTCCATTTTCTAAAAGCTTTATAGCAGTAGGCTTAAGACCCACAGCAGGCACATCCTTAAGAATAGTATCTATAGAGCTTACAGCATCCAAAAGACGGCCTTCCTCTTTAAGACTTTGTAACTGATTTAATTTAAATGCATTTTCAGCCTTAATACCATTAACTTCATCTCTAAGAAGTCCTGACATAACCGCACCTGTACCAAGTAACTGACCTATATCCCTGATTAAGGCTCTTATATAAGTTCCTTTAGAACAGGACACACGGAATTTAAATTCATATTCAGACATATTAATATCCAAAAGTTCAAGGCTATAAATATTAACTGGTCTTGGGTCTCTCTTTACCTCTATACCTGCACGGGCATATTCATAAAGCTTTTTACCATTTACCTTAATAGCAGAATACATAGGTGGAATCTGCATAGAGCTTCCTAAAAAGGAATTTAAAACTGATTCTATATCTTCCCTTGTTATATTATTTAATTTGGAAGAAATTTGGGAGGATGATTCATAAGATGTAATAATCTTACCCGTAATATCATCAGTATCACTTGTAATACCCAGCCTGACTGTGGCAACATATTCCTTATTACTACTGAGTATAAGATCCGAAAGCTTAGTAGCCTGACCAAGGAGTACTATAAGCACCCCCTCTGCCATAGGATCTAGAGTCCCGGTATGACCAACCTTTTTCTGGCCATAGATACCTCTTAGCTTTGCAACCACATCATGACTGGTATATCCGCTTTCCTTATATACATTTACAATTCCATTATACATATATTTGCCTAAGCCTGTTCTAACGCCTTACGAACCATTTCCAAGACTCTTTTAAGATCACCATTAAAATCTTCAGAATCAAAACCAGCAGCTCTAACATGACCGCCTCCACCATGAGCTACCGCTATTTCACTAACATCAACAATACTTTTGGATCTAAGGCTGAATTTATATTGTTTGCGAGAAAGCTGATAAGCGAATATAGCAACCTCAACTCCATCTGTAAGTCGAAGCTGTTCTACAATACCTTCGGTATCAAGGCTTGTACATTTATACTCACGAAACATACCCTTATCAGCAACTCCTATTATAACTTTACCCTCTTCCTGAAGCTGGCTCTCCAGAATAACACGGCTCATAAGTTTATTCTGTTTATATGTTTTCTTATAAAAGGTCTCATCTATAATAAAATCAGATTTAACACCTTTTTCCAGTAGAAGTCCTGCAAGCTCCATAGTCTTTCTACTTGTGCAGGAATATTTAAACACGCCTGTATCATGAACCATGCCAAGATAAATGCAATTAGCAGTTTTCTCACTTACCTTATCCATATCAATAAGGTCACATAAAACTTCACAAGCACTGGATGCGCCACCAACAATATAACTCAAATCTCCGAATCCAGGATTGGAAATGTGATGGTCTATACACACTGTGGATATTGCTGTTTTATATATATCTTCAAAATCACCCAGTCTGTCAAGACTTGCAACATCCAAAGATATAGCAAGATCATAACGCTCGTTTAAAGGTTCATGTTTAACCTTTCGAGAACCGCTTAAAAATCTGAAGGAGGATGAAAAAGCTTCAACATAAACCTGAACAGTTTTCCCCTTAAAATTTTCACTTATGTAGTTGTACATTCCCAGCGTTGAACCTATACAATCTCCATCAGGGCGAACATGACCTATTATAGCAATTTTGTCGGCAGCCGAAATCATATGATGCAACTGTTTTGCTTTCTTGATTGCTTCTATACCCATATTATTCTCCCTTATTAATTCTCATCATCAACAGAATCATCCAAACTATTTTCCTGATCCTTTTCCGAATCATTTGCAAGAATATCATCAATTTTCTTTGACATCATAACACCATATTCAATTGATTTATCAAGTATAAAGTGAAGCTCAGGTGTATATCTCATATTAAGAGATTCAGCCACTCTTTTACGAATAAACCCTTTAGCACTATCAAGTCCCTTAATAGTACTTTCTCCATCCTCATCATTTCCGAGAACCGAGATATAACATTTAGCTTCCTTAAGATCATTAGTAACCTGACATTTGGAAACCGAAACAAGCTTACTTACTCTGGGGTCTTTAATTTCAAATTGAATTACATGGCTTAATACTCTTTGCATATCACTATTTACACGTGCTCCACGCGAGTTGTTGCCTCTCATATTTTAACCCTCTTATCTAGTCTCTAGGAACCTCAACCATCTTATAAACTTCGATAGTATCGCCCTCTCTTACGTCATTGTAGTCTTCAAAAACTATACCACACTCATAACCAGCCTTAACTTCCTTGGCATCATCATTGAATCTCTTAAGAGAAGCTATATTGCCTTCCCAGATCATGTCTTTGCCACGAGTTATACGAGCTGATGCTTTTCTCTCAATGACACCATCTTCAACAAAGGTACCAGCAATAGTACCAACCAGCGATGCTTTGAAGGTCTGACGGATAACACCATGACCGATGATTTTTTCTTCATAAATCGGATCAAGCATTCCCTTCATGGCCTTTTCTATATCATCTATTGCGTTATATATTACCTTATAAAGTCTAACATCAATCTTCTCACTATCAGCAAGCTGTTTTGCCATAGATTCCATACGTATATTGAAACCAATGATTATTGCATTTGATGCAGCAGCAAGACTGACATCTGATTCATTGATTGCACCAACACCCGAATGAATACATTTAATAACAACCTCTTCATTTGAAAGCTTAATAAGACTCTGCTTCAAAGCCTCTACTGATCCCTGAACATCAGCCTTAATAATAATATTCAGCTCCTTAAGAGTTCCTTCCTTAAGCTGACTGAAGACATCATCAATTGTCATCTTAGATTTTGTTTCAGCTATAAGGTTTTCCTTGCCTCTTGTTATAAATGCATTACTGATATTTCTAGCTTCCTTTTCCTTATCTGTAGCTATAAATACTTCACCAGTATTAGGAACTGTTGAAAGTCCTATAACCTCAACAGGTGTAGAAGGTGTAGCTGTCTTAAGCGGCTTCTGTCTGTCATCAGACATTGCTCTTACACGTCCATGTGATTCTCCAATAGCAATAAAATCTCCAACCTTAAGAGTTCCCTTCTGTACAAGAAGTGTAGCCACTGAACCACGTCCCTTATCAAGCTTAGCTTCAATAACAATACCTCTGGCCTTACGATTAGGATTAGCCTTAAGTTCCATAATATCACTTGTAAGAAGAATCATATCCAGGAGATTATCTATTCCTTCATGACTATGAGCAGATACAGGACAGAATATAGTACTTCCTCCCCACTCTTCACATACAAGCCCATGTTCAACAAGCTCCTGCTTAACTCTTTCAACATTTGCACTTGGTTTATCTATCTTATTAACAGCTACTATTATTTCAATGCCTGCCGCCTTAGCATGATTAATAGCTTCAACTGTCTGAGGCATAACACCATCATCAGCAGCAACAACAAGGATAGCAATATCAGTTGCCATAGCACCACGAAGACGCATTGCTGTAAATGCTTCATGTCCAGGTGTATCAAGAAATGTAATCTTTCTATCACCTACAGAAACTGTATAAGCACCAATATGCTGTGTAATACCACCAGCTTCTCCAGAAGTAACACTAGTCTTTCTGATTGCATCAAGCAGTGATGTCTTACCATGATCAACGTGACCCATTACACAAACTACTGGAGGTCTTGTAACAAGTGAATCCTCAGGATCTTCAATATCCTTTAAAGCCTCTTCAACAATATCAACCTTAACCTCCTGCTCACAAAGGATATTATAATCCAAAGCAATAAGAGCCGCCTCATCATAGGTAATATCATCATTGATTGTATACATCTTTCCTTCAAGGAAAAGCTTTTTAATAAGATCATTTGGAGTACGCTTAATCTTAGATGCAAACTCTCCAAGTGTCATTACCTCAGGAAGGGTAACACTCTTTATAATCTCTTCCTTCTTCTCCTGTTTCTTTACAGGTTTCTTTCTTCTGCTATCATCAAGATTTATATCATCATTAAATGAATTTCTCTTTGATTTCTTATCCTCTCGACGATTCTTGGTTTCTCTATTTTCTCTTCTATCTTCCTTTTCCTTATCACGGGATTTGTCTCCCTTTCTGGAAGATCTCTTCTTAGCATCAACAGGTGTATCTACAGCATCTGACTTAACAGGTCTGCTTTTTTGAATACGAGTATCATCACCCTTATCATCACGTCTTGGCCTTCCGCCTCTTTCATCTTTGCTATCTCTATTATCTCTAACTGGTCTATCTGTCTTATCAAACCTGCTTGGTCTATCTGTCTTGTCAAACCTGCTTGGTCTGTCTGTTTTGTCGAATCTGCTTGGTCTGTCTGTCTTATCTCCTCTTACAGGCTTGTCACCTCTAGCAGGTCTGTCTGAATTCTTATCAAAGGTCTTCTGCGTCTTGGATCTTCCAGTCCCATCCTTTCTCTGATTAGGTTCGGATTTAAGATAAACCGGCGCATTGGCATAAACATTTTCCTTAACAGGAGGTTTAGCAGCCGCTTCCTTTGTTTCTTCAGTATTATCAGATTGCTTTTCCGAACGAGGAGCCGTTTCGGCTGATTCCTTATCAGAATCTTCTTTATCTGCATAAACATTTTCTTTAAGGGGCTTAATTTCTGAAGACTCCTGTTCTTTAGCAGAAGTATTATTTTCCTCAGACTCAACCGATTTAGAAGCTTCT
Source organism: Eubacterium sp. (assembly GCA_024696635.1). GTDB lineage: Bacteria > Bacillota > Clostridia > Lachnospirales > Lachnospiraceae > Eubacterium_Q. The sequence goes on from JAILGP010000037.1 coordinate 7,225, forward strand.
TCTTTCTTCTGTGTATCTGATACACTTGTCCCCTTAACAGCTGAAAGAGTACTTTCTTTAGTCTCCTCCACCTTGACATCAGCTTTAGCTTCTGTTTTCTCTACAGTTTTGACTTCTGCTTTAGCTTCTGTTTTAACTTCAGATTTTACTTCAGATTTTACTTCCGATCTGATTTCAGAAGTTTTATTCTCTGTAAGCTTTGTTTCTTCTAATTTAGTCTCTGCCTTAAGCTCTTCTTTATCTTCCGCATCGTTCTTTACACGTATAGCAACTATCTTCCCGGTTCCTGCAGCAGGTTTAGTTCTACCACTTGCAGGTTTTGTATTAGTTCTCGTACCTGAAGGCTTTTTATCAGTCTTACCACTACGAGCGCCCTGACCATCACGTTTTTGAACAGGCTTAACAGCCGGTTTTTTAGCCGGCTTATTATCAGGAATCTGTCCTGTTATTCTTGGTTTTACATACTCCATAAGCTCAGGACTTATCTCACTAGTCATTTTAAGACCGTCTTTTTTCTTACTCAAAATACGAATTATCTCATTGGGCGTAACCTGTCTACCCGTAATCTTAGTTAATTCCTTTGCGTAATCGTATATTCTCATTCATTTCCTCCAAATCGATTTATAAATTCCGTTCCAAAATCAATTGATTTTACAGCAACAACTGACCTTTCGGCCTTTCCTATCTGTTTTCCAAGCACCTCTTTAGTCCATCCAATTTTGAACGGAACTTCATAATAAATACATTTATCAATAAACTTCTTTGTCGTATTATCAGACGCATCTTTAGCTATAATCACAAAGAAGGCCTGGCCTTTTTGTATAGCCTCTTCTGTGCTAAACTCACCAGCCACAATTCCTCCAGCTTTCATAGCCAAAGAAAGAAGTTTAAGGCTTGAGCTTTCCAATTCTTCCAGACAGGAAGACGCAACAGCTTCATCTATAAGCCCCTCTTTCAAAGCCGCATTTATGCATTTTTCACTTTTACATATATAAGCGCCTCTTCCATGCTGTCTCCCTGTTTCATCCATAAAATTTTGTTCCACATCTGTATTTCTTCCAGATACAACAATACGGAGCAATTCACTCTTTGGACCTTCTCTCTCACAGCAAACGCATTTTCTCATAGGCTTTCTGCCTACATTCTTTTTTCTGGTACTCAAGCCCTATTTCCTTTTCTAATTATTCATTTTCTAATTATTCATTATCTTGTGATTCAGCAGCCTCTGATTCAGCAGCCTCTCTAACAACCTCTTCTACAGTCGCACTCACTTCATCATCATCTAAGTATTCAAATTCTTCATCAACATAATAGCCGTCTTCATCTTCCATCTCAGACTGACTCTCACTCTTGATATCAATCTTATATTCTGTAAGTCTAGCAGCAAGACGTGCATTCTGTCCTTCCTTACCAATAGCAAGAGAAAGCTTATCATCAGGAACTATTACTCTAGCAATTTTTTCGTCTCTATCAACTTCCACAGACACGACTGGTGATGGACGAAGTGCATTTTCTATAAATATAGCAGGATCCTCATCCCATACAATTACGTCTATTTTTTCATCATTTAATTCTGTAACAATATTATTAATTCTCTGACTATTAAGCCCAAGACATGCTCCAACTGGATCTATATCAGGATCCTTTGAAGAAACAGCTATCTTCGAACGAGAACCTGGTTCTCTTGCTATGCAATGAATCTTAACAATTCCATCCTTGATTTCAGCAATTTCATTTTCAAAAAGTTCCTTAACAAAACCAGGATGAGTTCTAGATGTATTAATACGGAAGCCACCCTTTGGAGTCTCACTCACCTTAACGATGTAAAGCTTAATAAGAGATCCGACTCTAAAGCTCTCACCTGGAATCATCTCTTTATTATTAAGAACTGTTTCTGTCTTATCATCAAGATTTATAAAAAGATTATGTCCAGTTCTTTGAACCTTACCCGTTACAATAGTTCCTTCCTTTTCTTTAAAATATTCATAAAGAACTTTTCTCTCATTTTCTTTAATATTCTGAAGGATAATTCCTCTAGCCTTCTGTGCAGCTATACGTCCAAAATCAATTGTCTTAATTTCACATTCTATAAAATCATCAAGCTCGCAATCAGGATCAATATGTTTTGCATCCTCAATAAGTATATCTGTATGAGGATCATTTATTTCATCAACAACCTGTTTTGGTGCTATAACCTTAATATCTCCTGTGTCAGGATCCATAGTAACTTTAACCGCATCCTTTCCAAAATCCTTTTCACAAGCAGATACAATAGCCTTCTCAATAGAATCGATTAAAACTCTTTTGCTGATTCCCTTTTCTTTTTCAAGGGTATTTAAAGCATCAATAATTTCTGACATAATAGCCTCCTTATTCTTCAAACTCAAGTCTGATACTTGATATATTGTCTCTATTAAAATTTATTATCTCTTTATTATTCTCTATAGATATTTCTTCTTCATTAAATCCTTTAAGGTATCCTGTATATTCCTTCTGACCATCCTGCGCCTTATAAAGCTTAAGAAGGACAAGTCTTCCTATACTCTTTTCAAAGTCCCTATCCTTTTTAAGTCTTCTAGTAAGACCAGGAGAACTAACCTCCAATATATAGGCTTCTTCGATAAAGCCCTTTTTTTCAAAGGCCTGATCAGAACTATCCAATTTATCAATCTCCTTTTCAAGAGCACGACTGATAGCTACACAATCATCTATCTGAATTCCACCTTCCTTATCAACATAAACTCTTAGATAATAATCCGAGCCTTCCTTGACATACTCCACATCCCACAAATCAAAACCACCTGATTCAATAATAGGTAAAACAAGATCAGTGGTAATTTTTTCAATTTCCGATTTTTTCATATTCACCTCTTTAATACCCATTCTTTTACAAAATATCTTTAATCAAAGATTATCTATTATTGCTTATCTTAATAAATTATATTTATTAAAATAAAATAAGATTTTTGATATAACAGGTATAAGTAATACCAACTCACAATGATAAAATAAACCTTAATACAAAAGTAAAAGTGGATTCGTAACCCGAACCCACTCTAGTAATCATTCGATATTGCAAATAAAATAATAACATATTATCCGAAAAAATCAAGTAATTTTAATTAAAAAGCCTTTATTTTAGTACATTTCAAAGGTTTTTTTACATTTTCAACAAATTTACATAAGCTTTTATAAGATATCTATACATAAAGCTCAGCAAAATGTAAATTAAAGCTCAATAAGTTCCTTAGGAGAATTGGCTAAAGGCACACAACCTTCCTGAGTTATAAGTATCATATCTTCAATACGAACTCCATATTTACCAGGAATATAAATCCCCGGCTCATCAGTTTCAATCATATTTGCCTTTACAATCGATTCATCCCTTGTATTAAAGGCTGGGCTTTCGTGAATATAAAGACCTACCCCATGTCCAAGTCCATGACCAAAGTATTCACCAAACCCCTGATTTCTAATATAATCTCTGGCAATTTTATCTACCTGGCAGCATTTCATACCAGGTCTCAATTCATCAAGAACCTTAAGCTGGGCAGATAGCACTATATTATATATTTTCTTCTGATCATCATCTGCTTTCCCTACACATATGGTCCTTGTCATGTCAGAACAATAACCCTTATATCTACAACCAAAATCCATAGTCAAAAAATCGCCATATTCAATCTTTTTATCTGAAGGTATAGCATGAGGCATAGAAGAATTAACTCCAGAAGCAGCTATGGTATCAAAGGAAAGACCCTCTGCACCATTTTTTTTCATACTATATTCTATCTCAGCAGCAACCTCAAGTTCAGTCATTCCGGGTTTAATTATTCCAAGCACATGATCAAAAGCCAAATCACCAATATGTTCAGCCTGTTTTAGCAATTCTATTTCTTCATCACTTTTAATCTGTCTTGGAATAAGAAGACTGTCACCCAAAGGTATAAGACTATCAATATCACAGTCCTTGAGACAATTAGAAAACATATTTTCATATTTTTTATAATCCGAATAAGAAATAGATAAATCCTCAAATCCAACTTTATTAATTTTATTATTTGTAACTATTTCTTTCAGAATACTACAAAGCCCTCGATTAGCATTATATTCAATAACCTCAAAGCCATTATCCTTACTTTCCTTAATGGCTGCTTCTGTATATCTGGAATCAGTCATAAGATACGATGCATTTCTACTTATTGCAGCAACACCTTCTCCACCTCTGAATCCTGTATAATATCTAAGATTATATGGATCAGTAACAAGAATCATATCCACTCTTTTATCATCAAGAATATCCTTAGCTATATTAACCATTGGGTCTTCTCCTTTATAAAATAATTTTAAGACAATAATCCATTACCATTCTAGGACAAATGTTATTCTATCAAAATTTCACATAAATAAAAACCCCTAAGACAATATATTTCATTGTCTTAGAGGTTTGATAGTCTTATCCGATATTAATTACTGATTCATCTGAGCAGCAACTTCTGCAGCAAAGTCTTCGTTCTTCTTTTCAAGTCCCTCACCAGTCTCGAAACGGATGAACTTCTTGATTTCAAACTTGCAGCCATTATCCTTAGCTACCTTCTCAACATATTGCTTTACATTTTCCTTATCCTCAGCCTTTACATAAGCCTGATCTACAAGGCAGATTTCCTTAAGATGCTTTGCAAAACGTCCCTCTACAAGGCCAGCAAAAATCTTATTATCAAGATATTCAGCCTTGTGGCTAGCAGCTATATCTCTAAGAGACTGCTTAGCTTCATCTGAAAGGAAGTTGAAGAGGAACTTATTGTTCTTCTCAGCTTCGTAAGCAGCTGCATCATCATCATTAAATAACTTCTTGCTTAATACTTCTTCAAATACAGCCTTAAGGATTGGCTTTGGAAGTGAAGCAGGATCAGCAAGTGAGCTGTCTACTACAATTTCCTTTTCCTTTGCAAGTGTATCAGCATCAATTTCATTTCTGCTTACATACTGAGGATTCATAGCAGCTATCTGCATAGCTACATTCTTCATAGCCTCTGTTATTGCATCACTTGGTGCATCACACTCAGCTTCAACAAGAACACCAATCTTTCCACCCATATGGATATAAGAAACAACAAGATCACCTGTAAGCTTCTCAAAACGACGGATTGTAAGATTCTCTCCAATCTTAGCAACCATAGCCTTATGATGCTCTTCTACTGTTGCGCTCGAATCAATTCCAGATGTAGCTGCCATAAATGCTGCCATATCTGCATAATCTCCATTATTTATCTGAGTAGCAAGACCACTTACATAAGTCTGGAAAACTTCATTCTTAGCAACAAAGTCTGTCTCAGAGTTAACTTCTATAATTGTAGCTGTCTTAGAATCGTCTGAGATTACTGTAGAAACAATACCCTCAGCAGCGATACGTCCTGCCTTCTTCTCAGCAGTAGCAAGACCCTTCTTACGAAGGAACTCTACAGCCTCATCAAAATTACCATCTGTTTCTGTAAGAGCCTTCTTGCAGTCCATCATTCCTGCACCAGTCATCTCACGTAACTTCTTTACATCTGCAGCTGTAATAGCCATTTTTATACCTCCAGTTTTATCTATTTAAATAAATATACAAATCTTGATTACTCAGCATCTTCTGCTACTTCTGTTGCAACCTCTGCCTCAGCCTCTGCTTCCTCTGCATCGCCATTTGCAAGACCTTCGTTTGCTTCAATAACAGCATCAGCAAGCTTTGATACGATAAGCTTTACTGCACGTATAGCATCATCGTTTCCAGGGATAACATAATCAAGATCATCTGGATCACAGTTTGTATCTGCAATACCAATAAGTGGAATTCCAAGAGCATGTGCTTCCTGAATACAAATTCTTTCCTTATGAGGATCAACTACGAAAATGATATCAGGGAGCTTCTTCATATCAGCGATACCGCCAAGATTCTTCTCAAGCTTCTCTGTCTCTTTTCTAGTCTTAACAACCTCTTTCTTAGGAAGAACATCAAATGTTCCGTCCTCTTCCATTGCACGATTCTTCTTAAGTGTTTCAATTCTTGACTGAATTGTCTTAAAGTTAGTAAGCATTCCACCAAGCCATCTCTGGTTAACAAAATACATACCACATCTCTCAGCCTCAGACTGGATTGAATCCTGAGCCTGCTTCTTAGTACCAACGAAGAGAATCTTTCCACCATCAGCAACTGTATCAAATACAGCCTTGTAAGCCTCATCCATCTTTACAACCGTCTTCTGAAGGTCGATAATGTGAATGTTGTTACGCTCTGTGTAAATGTACTCATCCATCTTAGGGTTCCATCTTCTGGTCTGGTGACCAAAATGAACACCTGCCTCAAGTAACTGTTTCATTGAAATAACGCTCATAATGTACCTCCTTGGTTTTTACCTTCTGTGGCACTTTTCTTAACGTCTAACCATTCCCGAGCAAGGAAAGGCACCTCCGTATAAGAACCACATGTTATTTTTCACGGTTTAAGCCGCGTCCGCTATTGTAACATAATAAAACCCCTAATGCAAGGGGTTTTACAAGTTTTAATATATAAATTTAATCACTGTCCTTGTGTTGTCAAAATTTTGGCTATTTCTTTATTCCAATCACTGTCCTTGTGTTGTCAAAATTTTGGCTATTTCTTCTTGGGAAGCTCCAGATTTGATTTCAAATGTACCAACACGGAGACTTGAATCATAACCATTCTGTATAAGCCATGAATTATAATCAACCCAATTTTCTACAAGTCCTTCATTCTGAAGAAGTTCAGAAATCTGCTCAGAGTTCATACCATTTGATACTGTAATAGTTTTAATACCCTTATCAGTATTTTTTGAATCTGTTTTTTCCTCACTTGTTGCTTCTTCTGTAGTTTTTTCCTCACTTGTTGCTTCTTCTGTAGTTTTTTCCTCAGTTGTTGCTTCTTCTGTAGTCTTTTCCTCGGTTGTTGCTTCTTCTGTAGTCTTTTCCTCGGTTGTTGCTTCTTCCGTAGTCTTTTCCTCAGTTGTTGCTTCTTCCGTAGTCTTTTCCTCAGTTGTTGCTTCTTCTGTAGTCTTTTCCTCAGTTGTCGCTTTCTCTGTAGTCTTTTCCTCAGTTGCCGCTTTCTCTGTAGTCTTTTCCTCAGTTGTCGCTTTCTCTGTGGTTTTTTCTTCTTTATTTTGTTCCGATGTCTTCTGATCAGACTCAGTATCCACTTCTGCAACAACCTTAGTGTCCGGTGTTGAACCATCCATATCCATAGTTGCAAACGCTCCATACATCACACCGGCTCCAATAATAATTCCTATTCCGATTCCGCGGAGAAGATATTTTCTTTTCATACTCTTACTCCCCCTGCTTCTGATCTATTATAGCCTTTACTTCGCCAACTCCCAAATGAAGAACCTTAGAAATTTCAATAATACTAAATCCAGCATTGAACATTTCCATTATATTACCAACTGTATCTCCATCAGAAAGTCTAATGCCTTCTGCTTCAAGCATCTCATCAAGGTTTGGCGTTTCAACCTTTTCTTCATATTGATCATCAAGCTGATCATCAATATCTTCTTCATCAGAGAATTCTTCAGACTCATCTTCTGTTTCTTCTTCTGTTTCTTCTTCTGTTTCTTCTTCTGTTTCTTCTTCAGCCTCTTCTGGCTCTTCTTCTGTTTCTTCTTCTGTTTCTTCTTCTGGCTCTTCTTCAATTTCTTCCGGCTCTACAGCCTGGCTCACAACCTTCTCAGCAATACGAGCAATTTCTTCTTTACGACGAGCCTCTATTTCGGCATCATAATCATCATCATCTAAATCATCATCATACAGATCATCTTCATCAATTTCTTCAGATTCTATCATTTCAAGATCTGAATCTTCTGATTCAACTTCTTCTGATCCTATTTCTTCTGATTCAACTTCTTCTGATTCAACTTCTTCTGATTCAGCCTCTTCTTGATTTTCAGCAGCAATAGCATCACCAACTGTTCTTACAGGCATTTCGATAACATTATCAGGGACAGCTTCATTTAATTCAGCAATAGCATCTTCGGAATCCTGATTAGAATCCTGATTAGAATCCTCTGGAAGTTCAACCTGACGATTTTTCTTATTCTTTTTTCTCTTCTTTTTCTTCTTTTTAGAACCATCTGATTTCTCATCTGATTCTTCATCTGATTCCCCACCATCATCTACAGGTTCTTCGGCTGTTTCTACTCTTACTTCTTCAGCCTCTTCTGTCACTTCTTGAGCAAGCTCTTCTGCTGTTTCCTCTACTTCTTCTTCTGATTCTTCTACTGATTCTTTTACTGATTCAGAAGTTTTATTCTCAGTTGCAGTCACATCAGTATTGCCTACTGTAACCTGCCTATTTAATAATTCTTCTATTTCAGATTTTTTGACGGTAAGCTTAAGATCAAGTCCACTAATATCCTCTTTCATCTTTGAAAGAGCATCCTTGAACTCATCAACTACACCAATAGAGCTCTTAAGCTCTCTTTCTTTATCGCTAACCTTTCTATAAAGCTCCTTAACATCAGCCTTATTCTTTTCAATATCAGCAGATATCTCATTATAATACTCAGCTATTTTTTCTGAATTCTCATTCGCCTTCTCATCTATTTCAGATGTTTTCTCAGCAACCTTTGCAGAAACAGTTTTTTCACTCTTTTTAACTTCATCATCTATTATAGAGGTTATCTTTTTATCAACAGTTTCCTTGATTTTCTTTTTGCTGTACTCATTGATATAACCATCGGTAATCTTACGAAGCTGTTTCTTATCAGCCTCAGTTAGTTCCTTCTTGAGATTAGGGTTTACCTTTTCTTCCTCTTCCTGTTCTTTGTCAGGACCATCAGAAGTAAGTACACAGCTTACAATAATGGCAATAATACCAATTATAATAAGAATAATCACTGTTACATTCATTCGACTTTACCTCACTAATTTTTCATATAAAAATACTTAACAAGAGCTCTTTGTACTAAACCTACGCCTGATACCATCACTAATGCCTATTCTATCACTAAAGATAATTCCATAAATAAAATAATCACTATTAGAAGTACAAAACATAATTTAGCATCCAGGTTAGATTATACTGATTTTAAATATTCTTTTCAATTAATCTTGATCAGAAATTTCTTCAGTATGACCACACTCATTATCAGAGCATACCACTTTTTTACCCTTAATGACCATATATTTTCCACATTCAGGACAAGATTTTGAAACAAGTTTATTCCATGACATAAAATCACATTCAGGATAATTGATACAGCCATAGAAGGAACGTCCCTTCTGACTGGTTCTTTTAACTATATCACTTCCACACTTAGGACACTTAACTCCAATTTTCTCATAATATGGACTTGTATATTCACATTTAGGATAATTTGGACAGGCAAGGAAACGACCATATTTACCATACTTTATTACAAGATTAGCACCGCACTTTTCGCAATATTCATCCTTAGCCTCAAATACGAACTTAATCTTAGCCAAAGTATTAGATGCATCTTTAATTTCCTGTTCCAAATCAGGATAGAAGTTTCTGACAACTACCTTCCAGTAAACATCACCCTCACCAATTCCATCCAGAAGCGACTCCATGTTAGCAGTAAAATCAACATTTACTATTTCCGGAAAAGCTGTTTCCATGATATTATTTACAGCCTGTCCAAGCTCTGTAATATAAAGATTCTTCTGCTCCTTTGTAATATAATTTCTATATTGAAGAAGTGAAATGGTCGGTGCATAGGTTGATGGACGTCCAATTCCATTCTCCTCCATAGTTTTTACAAGAAGTGATTCAGTATAATGTGATGGCGGTTCAGTAAAGTGCTGTTTAGTTTCTATCTTATCACACTTTAACACATCATTCTTCTCTATGCCACTAAGATTATTTTTTTCTACCTTTTCTTCATCAACAAAGTATACCGCCTGGTAACCTGGAAATACCACCTTACTACTTGAAGCCTTAAAGGTTTCATCCCCTGCAGTTACAGTTACAGTATAAATGCTAATTTCCGCACTTTTCATACGGCTTCCAACAAATCTTTCATATATAAGCTTATAAAGCTTATATTGATCATTACTTATCACACCCTTCAAAGATTCAGGTTTGATATTAACATCTGTTGGTCTTATAGCCTCATGAGCATCCTGTATTTTCTTTCCTTTATCAGGTTTGGCTGCCTTCGAATCATCAATTACATATTCCTGGCCAAAATTATTTTTAATATATTCTCTTACCTCTGCATCAGCCTCAGCAGATACTCTGGTAGAATCAGTTCTAAGGTAAGTAATAAGACCAACATTTCCCTTACCCTTAATATCAACACCCTCATAGAGGTCCTGAGCTATCTTCATTGTCTTCTGGGGTGAAAAATTTAATTTACTCGATGCTGTCTGCTGAAGAGTACTTGTAGTAAAAGGAAGTGGAGCTTTCCTACTTCTGCTAGAAGTTTTAATATCACTAACTACAAAGTCACTCTTTTCCAGCTTTTCCTTAATAGACTCCGCTGTTTCTCCATCAGCTATATCTTTTTTCAAGTCAAATGTTACCGTCTTCTTCTGACCTGACACCTGAAGATCAGCTGTTATTGTCCAAAATTCTTTAGGAATGAATTTTTCTATTTCCTTTTCCCTATCAGAAATCATTTTAAGTGTTACAGACTGTACTCTACCTGCCGAAAGCTTCTTCATGCCAAGCTTCTCCCAGAGAAGAGGACTTATTTCATATCCAACCAACCTGTCAACAACACGTCTTGCCTGCTGAGCATCAACAAGATCCATATCTATATCACGTGCATTCTTTATAGAATTCTTAACAGCTGTTTTAGTTATTTCATTAAATGTAATACGTTTAAACTTAGAATCATCAAGACCCAGTGCAACAGAAAGATGATAAGATATAGCTTCTCCTTCACGGTCAGGGTCAGTTGCAAGATAAACAAAATCTGCTTTCTTCGCAGCCTTCCTTAATGCCTTAAGCACATCACCCTTGCCCCTGATAGTGATATAGTTAGGCTCAAAATCATTTTCCTTATCAATACCCAATTTACTTTTAGGCAAATCTCTTACATGCCCTTCAGTTGCAATTACCTCGTAATTCTTACCGAGATACTTTTTAATTGTTGTCGCTTTAGTAGGCGACTCCACAATTACCAGGTTCTTTTTTACCATCTTGACCTCCAATATAACCTATAACCACAAATAACCTAAATATCCTCCGAAATAATTTATGTCATTTTTCACAAACCGCTTGTAAATATACAACAAAATTTTTTAGATATCAAGGACATATCTTAAATCTTATTTGAATTTCCTGTGAAGTCCCCCCTTAATTTCTTGTCACAAAAGCCCATAAATACTAGAATAAACCTAGGCGTTCCAATGAGGCAGGAAGGAGCGTTTATGTACAGTAAAATCATCAGCGGTTCAGCTATGGGTATTGATGGAATGATAGTTTCTGTTGAGGCAGATATCTGTCAGGGACTCCCAGGGCTTTCTTTAGTTGGCTATCTTGCCTCTTCTGTCAAAGAAGCAGGAGACCGAGTCAGAGCCGCACTCAGAAATGTTGGTTACTATCTTCCATCAAGAAAAATAATCATCAATCTTTCACCGGCAGATGTCAGAAAAGAAGGTTCCTCCTATGACCTTGCCATCGCCGTTTCAATTCTAATTTCTATGGGAACTTTCCAATTATCAAACCAAATGTATGAAGACCTACAGCAGACTCTTTTCATGGGGGAACTGAGTCTGGACGGAAGTATCCTTGGGGTAAGTGGAGTCCTTTCGGTTCTTGACTATGCAAAATCAAAGGGATACAAAAGATTTATTGTCCCTTCTGCAAATGCAATTGAAGCATCCCTGGTAAAAGAGGTTGACATAATCCCTGTAGATAGTCTTCTTGATGTAGTCGCTATATTTTTATCAGGAAATTGGGGAAAAGCCTTTAACCCTCCTATTCCCCCTCATAATAAAAATACAACAGAATATGATCTTTGTGATATAAAAGGACAGGACACCATGAAACGAGGTGTCATAATTGCTGTAGCAGGATTTCATAACATACTTATGACCGGGGCTGCAGGATCTGGTAAATCCATGATTGCCAAATGCATACCCGGTATCATGCCACCACTCACCTACTCTGAAAGCATGATTCTTACAAAAATTTATAGCGTCGCAGGGCTTCTTCCGCCGTCCTCCGGAATGATTAACGAAAGGCCCTTTAGAAGCCCTCATCAGAATATTTCGGAATCTGTTCTATGCGGAGGTGGAGCAAGTCCAAAACCAGGAGAAGTAAGTCTGGCTAATAGCGGCGTATTGTTTCTCGACGAATTTCCAGAATTCAAACGTTCTGTTATAGAATCCTTAAGACAGCCTATGGAGGATAAAAAAGTTACAGTTTCAAGAGTTAAGGCCTCATATACATTTCCCGCTAATTTCATGCTGGTTTCAGCAAGGAACAACTGCCCCTGCGGTCACTATCCTGACCGTAACAAATGCAGATGCACTCCAGGTGAAATTTTCAGATACCAAAGCAAGGTAAGCCACCCTATTATGGACAGAATTGATATAAGGCTGGAAGTAAGCCCCGTAAGCTACGACCAGCTTTTTAGTAATGCTAAGGGAATATCCTCCTCGGAAGCAAGAAATATTATCACAAGTGCAAGAAAGAGACAGGAACTGCGATATAAAAACGAAAATTTTATATTTAATTCACAGATACCTCAAAGTAAAATAGACCAATATGTGAAGCTAGGCCAATCAGAAAAAGATTTACTCCAGACCATTTATCAAAAAAGCAATTTGAGTGCCAGAGGATATTTCAGATTACTAAGACTCTCAAGAACCATTGCAGATATAAATGATAGAGAAAATATTACCTCCTGTGATATTGAAGAGGCCATATTTTACAGAAACGAAGATGATAAAGGGAGGGAGCTTATATGAATAAGGAAAGAGATATTTATCTATGGCTAAGTCATATCACAAGCTTCAGGAGTAAAGATATACCCAAGCTCCGTTTATTATTCCCAGACATAAACGAATTAATGGACAGCCTTATGGATAAAGATATAATGGAAAGTCTGACCAAAACCGGGATTCTAAAAAAAGAAACCCAAATAGAAATCGAAAATCTGGATTTTGACACTTGTATCAGTAATGCTAAAAGAGAAATGAAATTTAACAATATCAGCTACACCTGTCTATATGATTCCGATTACCCCAGACGACTAATTAATCTTCCAGATCCACCCTTATGCTTATATTATAAAGGGGACCTGTCCCTTTCACAGGAAGACCACACTATTGCTATCATAGGCAGCAGAAGGCCTACTCATTATGGACTTTCTGTAGCAGATGAATTTTCCAAAAGCCTGTCAGCCAAGGGAATGGTAATAATAAGTGGTATGGCTTATGGTATAGACTCAAGAGCCCACCAGGCTGCTTTAGATACAGGAGGAAAAACAATAGCAGTCCTAGGAGGAGGAGTTGATATCTGTTATCCAAGAACCAGTATAAGTCTATATTCCAGCCTATGCCAAAAAGGTCTGATTATTTCAGAATATCCTCCACACACCCAACACCTTCCGGTACATTTTCCCAGAAGAAACCGGATTATAAGTGGACTTTCAGATGGACTTGTAGTGGTTGAGGCTGCCATGAAAAGCGGGACTCTTATAACCACAGATTTCGCTTTAGACCAAGGGAAATCTATTTATGCAATACCCGGCAGAATAAGCGATATGATGTCAAAGGGAGTAAATAACCTGATCAAACAAGGCGCCTCATTAGTAGACTCTCCTTCCGATGTTATAACAGATATTATGGGTATACCATTAAAAAGGAAGGCTTCCGTAAAATCAATAAGTACAAATAATAAATATAGCCAAAGTCAGACAAATGTGAATCCGACAGAGAAAAAAATAATAGAAATGCTTGGATATGAACCCTTATATATAGACGATATAATAAGAGCAAATGGAATGAATATAAGCGAAACCATACATATTCTGCATAGTCTCGAAGATAAAGGATTAATAGAATCAATCGAACAAAGCTACTATGTACTAAAGCATTAAAATTTTTATACATTTAAAATATAAAAAGGACAGGAAATATGTTTACACATAAATCCTGTCCTATATTTTTAATAATTAAAATATACCAGATCATCCTTGGCAGCTTCTACCATCACAACATTATCCGCCTTAATAATAGGGCCTTCGCCCTGAAACTCAGGATAATACTCTTTTCCAATGGTGCCCTCTACCATGATCCAATCCCTATCACTCAGAACCTTTGCATCCTTATAATAGGTCTTGAACCCTATAAATGCTATATCATTTGCACAGCAGGTCATGGCAAATCTTCCAGGAACGAACTCATTTTTCTTAAAGTTGGAAGGTCTGTGAGCCTGAGCCTTAAATTTAATCTTCTTACCTACATATTTATCCGGATTGTCAGCCGCATCAATATAGAAAATTCCAAAGTCCTCATCTTCAAGAACAATAGTATCCTGTTCAATATCATAAGGAAGAACAACCTCATCATCATTTTCAAGAGGTTTTCCCTGCTTGTCCTCAAATATAACCTGAGCTCGTCTATTAACGGCACGAATACTTCTTCTATATTCAGATGTGGTTGTATTCTCATCACATCTATTGAAAATGATCATATCAGCATTTCTCAGCTGGTCCATCATTATCTTCTTCATGTTATTTACATAGACATCAAATGTAGTTGCATCCACAAATGAAATAACCTGAACAACAGTCCAGCCATTAGGAACCTTAACCTTGAAAATCTTATCAAGCTCCCACATACCATTATATTCTATGATTACATTTTCTGGATTATATTTCTTGCCAAATCCAACCAGCTTTTCCTCTGTAAGATCCTCATCGCTAATATATTCTACAGAAATATTACGCCTTTTTAGCTCCTTTTCATCATACTCAACCTCTCCCTCTTCGCAAACAAGAAGAAGTGAAGGAGCACCTTCTGTAAATTCCTGGTTAATAAGTATATCCTTTGCAAATGTAGTCTTTCCACTTTCAAGAAATCCCATAAAGACATATACAGGAATTTCCTTTGGTTCGTTTCTCATATTATTATCCTCTCACATGCCAAAGCATTATATCTTAAAGTCCAAAGAGCTCTGCAATCTTTTTCTCATCTAATTTACTTCCTATAACGCAAAGCTTTCCAGTATAATCTGCAGAGCCTGATCTTACTTCATATTCACCTGGTACAAGGTCGAATTCCTGCCAGTTTCCATCCTTATCAGGAACAATTCCCTTTGCACGAAGAATAATACCATATTCATTGTCCTCTTCAACTGCAAGCTTATCAAGGATTTCCTTAAGTTCATCTGCACTGTACTTATGAGCTGTTTCTCTGCCCCAGCTTGTAAAGATTTCATCTGCGTCATGTCCGTGATGGTGGTGATGATGTCCACAGCTGCATACACCATTTTCATCATAATGATGATGATGCTCATGCTCTTCTTCATCATGATCATGGTGGTGATGGCAATGCTCTTCTTCATCATGATCATGGTGGTGATGGCAATGCTCTTCTTCATCATGGTCATGGTGGTGATGGCAATGCTCTTCTTCATCATGGTCATGGTGGTGATGGTCATGTTCTTCCTCATGATCATGGTGGTGATGATGATGATGTTCTTCATCGTCAACAGCCGGATCATACTTGAAATTCTTCATTATATCCTCAATTGATGAGCTATGCTCCATAGCATCAAGAATT
>JAILGP010000074.1 GCA_024696635.1 Eubacterium sp.
AACCACCTTCCAAAGTATTTTCCAGTCGCCAGCACCATCCATTCTTGCAGCCTCCAGCAGTTCCCTGGGAAATTGAAGAAAGGCTGTTCTTAAAAGAAATATCCCGAATATACTTACGCACTGAGATACAACAAGTCCGGTTCTGGAATTAAGCATCCCCATCTTTGCAAGAAGTACAAAGGCCGGAATATATGTTGCTGCTGATGGAAGCATATAGGTTCCCATGACTATTCCAAAGAGAAGATTTCTTCCCTTGAATTCTATAAATGCAAATGCATAAGCAAGCATAGCACCTGTAACAAGCTGAATAGCAGTTGCAAGAAGGGCTACCAGGATACTGTTACCCACATATTTTAAAAGAGGCGATTTTGTCAGGACCTCAATTATGTTCTCCAGGTGGATAATATCCGGAAAAAACATATCCGGATCCATGGCCTCCTTACTTGTTTTAACTGATCCCAACATCATCCATATAAGTGGAAATACTGTTACCAGACATATGATTATAAGGGCTATATGTCTTAATGTTTTTAATAAGATTTTTTTCATCAATAATTCACCCATTTCTTTGAAACTTTAAACTGTATAAATGAAAGGGTTACGGTTATAAATACCAGAACCACTACCGTGGCAGAAGCCTTTCCCATTTTGAATTCTTCAAATCCAAATTGATAGAAAAGATAGGTAAGGGTCCTGGTACTTCCAGAAGGGCCTCCTTGTGTAAGCACCTGTATCTGGTCGTATGCCTTAAGAGCATCAACCATGGTGATTATCATAAGGAAGAAACTTGTTGGGGATACTCCCGGAAGTGTTATATATATAAGCTTTTTCCAGAAGCCTGCCCCATCTATCATTGCAGCCTCGTATCTTTCCTGAGGAATTTTGTCAAGCGCCGTAAGATAAAAGATACAGGCATAACCAATGCTTTTCCAAACTGTTACTATTATTACTGATAGGAGTGCTGTGTCGCTGGACTTCATCCATTCAAGTCCATTAAATCCAAGCATCCCCAATAGTTCATTCGCAATTCCTCCCTTAGGCTGAAATATCCAGCTCCATACTATTGATATGGCAACAGTGGGAGTAATCCAAGGTGAGAAAACAAGAAATCTATATATATTCTTGCCCTTTATTTCACTCTGAAGCAGAAGTGCCATTGAAAGACCCAGGATTATAATTGGTAATATAGTTCCCAGTGCAAATATAAATGTTACTTTAAGTGCACTCCAAAATCTGGAATCCTCAAAAAGATCTATATAATTATCAAGTCCCACATAGGAATAGTTCGGACTCATATAATCCCAATCCGTAAAACTTAGCCATCCACTTTTAATTATTGGATATATCCAAAATAAAATCATTGGAACCATAGCTGGTAATGTAAATATAAGAACCGTCCACATTTTTTTCAGATTTATCTTATTCAGTTTTAATTTCTGATTATTCTTCATAATTATTAATTAATGATTCCCTAATGATTTTCTGAATATTTGTATTTCTATATTTTTTTATTAAATCCTTATTTTTTCTAATAATCTGAACACCATATCTATAAAGGTCATTTTATTCACATTATTTGTTCATGTTGTGTTCGCGAACACTTAATATCGTAATATGGTGAACATAATAAACTATAGAATTATACTTGTCAAGCATAAAAAATAAATTTGCCTCTAAGATATTTAATCATTAAAAAGCTTTATTAAAATTTCAATCATTAAAATGCCTTATTATATTTATAAGCATAAAAAAACTGCCGCACTAAATTTTTAGTACGACAGTCTCTATTATAAATATATTTAATTTTTACTTTTTAGGAGCCGCAGCATTATCCCTTTGCCTTTTGCAAGCTTCAGCATTTTCTGCACCAAAATTTTTGATATCCACAAAATCTCTGCTTCCTTCCTTAGCACTTCTTACTTTATTAATACGGTCTACCTGAGCCTTAACCAGATTAGAGCTTCCATCAATATACTTATCTACAATTGCAAGTGCATCCAAAGCATTATTAAATCTTGCTTTTCCACTATCAGAAAAACGAACCTTTTTCTTACCCTCAGTATAATCCCTGATGGCTTCCGTAAGTGTATGATTAATTTTAATTATTTTATCATCAAAATCCTGAGCATTAGGATCCATTTGTGACGCTTTTTGAATTACTTTATATAAATTTATATACTCTTCTGAACGCCCTTTACAAGCCATCATATTTTCATGAAGAGTTTTCATATCCTTTACATAGTCAGCCTTCTTATCATCAGGCACTTTATAAGTCTTATTCAGAATATCTAATGTTGCCTCTTTTAATTTATTCATATTTAAAAGAGCAGTGTCTATTTCTCTTTCGCTCATATTCTGAAAGGCTTTTCTATTAGTTATATCCTTAGTCTCTTTATCAAGCTTAGATTCAATTTCTCCGTCTTTTGCTTTAGTACCTTGAATAGATAATAAAGCCATAGCTTCAGCAAGATGACTCTTTTTTTCAGCAAGAGGACTAAATATAATATTGGCACCAAGATGCTGCCCATACAATTGAACCACCATAGGATTTTTACTATTTATTGTAGGATAAAAGACCTTTTTCATCATTTTACTATTCTGAAAATTTCTTGTTTTCTTGGCATTAAATAAATTTTCGTAATGAGAAGTCTCTTTATTCACAAAATCTACTCTTCCCTGACATATTATATCAGGAGCTTCATTTTTCATCCAATCTTTTAATTCTTTTGGAAACTTTTGATTTTCTGTATCTAATCTCCATCCATCTTTTTGAATCTTTTTACCTTCATCTGATAAAGTAGAGGAAACCATATTTTTTCCAAATTCTATCCAGTTTACAGCAATAGTCTGTGCAAAGAAACCTTGAATTTCTTGTTCAATATTTTCTTTCGATACTTTCGTATCAAGTGGTTTTTTATTTTCGCTATTATATTTCTTTTTAAAGACATCAAATACAAGAGAATCTTTATTTATATTCTTATCAAGAACTTTAAAATCTTCAATAAATTTTTCTTTTCCCTCTTTACTAAAATACATAGCATCTGCCAATTGACCTATTGACATATTTTCTAAATTTTTAAAATCAAATAATTTTGTATTTTCAATTAAGCCAGATTGTGCTCCAAGAATTATAAAGCTTTTTTCACTACCAAATCCCCTACTTAAATTTAGTGCCCTACTATTTACATTCATAGTAAGATATTTTGCCTTTTCTTTACGATAGGGATCATTTTCATCAATTTTCTTTAACCACTTATTATATTCTAAACCCAATTCATACTCTATTCTGGCCTGAATCATTCCTAATATTTTACAATGATTCTTAAAATTGTCTATAGTATTAGGATAGTTTCCATATTCATCTTTATTTGCATTTTTATCAATATAGAATTTCTTATCCAAAAAATCAGTTTCCCAGGAAGAAGTTTTAGAAATAGTTTTTTTATCATCTTTTGTATATCTATTTACTAGATTTTTAACTTCCTCTTTATTATAATAGTCTTTTTTATTCTTTAATTTTTCTTCCGCCTGCTTTTCTAAAAATCCCTTAAGATTTTTAGGTGATTCATCTTCATCATAAAGTCTATCTTTAGGAAAATCCGCACATAATGAAACATCATCTTCTACAATTTGTGAATATGCATCATGCTCAATTATGCACCACAATAGATCAACTTCATTTTCTTGTGCACCAAAATCACTTTTTAATTTTTTGACAAAAGTTTTATTTCTTTTTTCCTGCTCTCTTTTACTTACTTTAAAAGAATAACTATATTTGCTTATATTTTCTGATGTTACCTCAGTATCATTTTCATCAAATTCAACCATAAGGCCATAAGGGCCATCAATAGCTTTCTCCTTATTATTATATTCCTTTATCTCTTCTTCACTATAATCTAATTCTTTCATATCCTTCTCCTTTATTATTTGGAAAACCCTTACTGTTCCTATTTAACTTATTTAATTACAAAGCAATCATATCATCCAAGATATAACAAAAGAGCAACAAATAAAAAACATAAGCCTTATAATCTTTATTTCTTTCTTGCCAATCTGTCTATCTGGGTTGCCATGTAGCCAGCCCCATATCCATTATCAATATTCACAACGCTTATTCCGTTAGCACAGGAATTAATCATGGTAAGGAGAGCTGACATACCCCCAAAACTCGCCCCATAACCTACTGAAGTAGGAACTGCTATAACAGGATTTGCTACAAGTCCACCAACAACGCTAGCAAGAGCTCCCTCCATACCGGCAACAGCCACCAGACAATTGGCCCCCCTGAGTATTTCTTCCTTAGAAAGAATCCTATGAATACCGCTAACCCCCACGTCATAGATTCTTTCAACTCTGGTTCCAAAATATTCTGCAGTCTCGGCGGCTTCCTCGGCTACAGGAATATCAGCTGTTCCTCCAGTGCATACAACAATATAATTATCCTTATCAAAGTCTGGCTTCTCAGGCATAATCTTCATTATGCGGGAGATATCATTATATTCCACCTGGGGAATATGCTTTTTCATAATAGTAAATTGTTCCTTTGTAGCTCTGGTTCCAAAAACCCTGCCATCTCTCTCATAAAGCTTGTTATATATTTCCACCAGATACTCATCCGGTTTACCCTGGCAAAAAACAACCTCGGGAAATCCTGTTCTCTCTTCCCTGCTTATATCCAGCTTGGCAAATTCCATTTCTTCATAATCTTTTGTTCCCATACATTACCCCTTGAAAACTTAAAAGAATTAATATCTTTACATTTAATATTCAGGATATAGAATTTATTATTTTACTGATTCTTTCCAAGATTCTTTATCATCTCAACTGTTTCCACATCCTCTCTGGTCATCTTTATATTGGAAACATATTCCTGACCATCAGGCTTTTTTACTTTTACCTCAAGTATTGTTCCTTCCTCTAAACCACTTGCTGCCACAGATTTAAGAAACAATCCAAACTTAGGATGCTGTTCGTTAAATGTACCAAGTCTTCCTGCTATCTGCATCATATCCATAGGATTCATTATTAATATCCCCCTTAATTAAATTATTATTTATAAAATTTTTAAATATTTTCCCATATTTACTATAAATACGCAAGTTATCATTTTGACAGTAACCTAATGATATGATACACTTCCCCTGTATTTAATTCGGGTTTTAACTTAC
>JAILGP010000104.1 GCA_024696635.1 Eubacterium sp.
AGATGGACATACTCATATATCTCCAAATGCGGCTGATGCCCACTATATGAAACATATTTATGAGAATAAAAAGAAGAATTCACAGCTGGTTGGAATAAATGGAGTGAGCCTTTCTGATTTTCTTCATCAGAATCCTTACATAGTGAGCTATGAGACAGAAAGCTATGGTATAAAGATGGTGAAAAATTATTCTTCGAGTCTTGAGGGTCTTATGTATCTGGGAATCGATATTTCCGGTCCTATTACATATAACTATATGTCAGAGGAGGGGGAGACCTATGATGTAGTGGTTAAGGCTGAAGACTTTCTTCCCATGGAGGAATACTTAAATTACGAGGAAGAAATTACCGGAGATGATCTTCATACTGAGTCTGAAAATCCGGATTTTGTTTATTACGAGATTGATGAAAAAAAGAGCCTTGCTATTCTCACACTTACTTCCTGTGAATATAACGAACATTATAGAGATGTGGTTCAGGCTATGTTTAAGGAAGTGGCAGATAAGAATATAAAAAATGTTGCTGTTGATCTGGGAAATAATCCGGGGGGATCTTCCATGGTTGCAGACGAGTTTATACATTATCTGGATGTAGATCAGTATAGAAGCTGGGCTTGTGAGCAGAGGGTAGGATGTTTTATGATTAACCATAAAGCATGTGATATAAAAAATACAAAGAAAGGTCAGGGCTTCGCCGGAAATGTATATGTTATGACATCAATATCCTCCTTTAGTGCTGCTATGGATTTCGCTATGCTTATACAGGATAACGGTCTGGGTCAGGTTGTTGGGGAACCATGTGGAAATATGCCGGCCAGCTATGGCGAGATTGCGTACTTTTCTCTTCCTGAGTCTGGTTTATATATGCAGGTTTCTTCCAAAAACTGGCACAGGGTAGATGAATCTAAGGAAGACCTGCCTATCCTTCCAGATTATCCTTGTGATTATTTTAATGCTATGGATACATTATATGATATACTTGATGGAAAAGAATGAGATAAATGAATGAAGTAAATGAGATAAAAAGATATTTGAATGATAAGATGCAATGATGGAAAAAGATTATAGGAAATGGTAAAGAAATCAATATGGCGATTGTAATTATTTCCAACTTGATTACACTTATTCTTACGATTATAGCAGGGGTATTATCAGATTATCATTATCTGGAAATACTCCTGGGTGGGATCATGATGCTCCTTATAAGCGCAGGATATCTAATGGATGGTCACGAGAAATTAAGTCTTAGACTTGAAATTCTGGTGGCTGTCCTTTTTGCGGTTTTTAGCGGGGATTTTTATGGCTTTTTAATATTTATATGTATCATAATGCTTAGTCCTCTTCAGACCATTGTAATATCAGATTCCATTTATCTGTTATATTCAATAACTAACATGCTTGTATCTGATAATCTTAGCGGCAGGGTTATAGCTATAGTTCTGCTTAAGCTTATGATATTAACTATAGTGGAGCTGATTATAACCTGCTGCAGGAATCTTATAATTCTAGATAGACAGAAAAGAGAAGAAGAAAAGAATCGGATGATAAGCTATAGCCTTAGGGAAATGCACGAGTTAAAACGTAACAGGGAACTTACGATGCAGAATTACTACGCTGAAAAGAATGCCAGACTTCTTGAAAGGGAGAATATAAGCAGGAATATTCATAACAGCGTGGGGCATTCTATCACTGCAGCCATTATGACTCTGGATGCGGCAGATATGCTTTTTGATAAGAAACCGGAGGAGGCTCATAAGAGGATGAATGATGCAAATGCTAGAATTCGTGGAAGCCTTGAATCCATAAGAAGTGCGGTAAGGGCTCTTGATTCAGAGGATGGAGAGGTTTCAATGAAGGATATGCTCTGTTATTTTGATAACATAATAGAGGATTTTACTATGGATACAGATTTTACCTGTGATAAAATATATGATATATATTCCGAAAGCATTTCCATACCAAAGGAGCATGTGGAATTCATGACAGGTGCCCTTAGTGAAATGCTTACCAATGGAGTGAAGCATGGAAATGCAGATCATTTTGTTGTTAAGGTAACAGGGGATTCAGCACATATAAGGCTTGAGGTGAAGGATAATGGCAAGGGAAGCTTTAATGAGAATAATAAAGAGGAGCTGATAAAAAAAGGCTTCGGTTTAAAGAAGCTCATGTCCTATG
>JAILGP010000117.1 GCA_024696635.1 Eubacterium sp.
AGTTTTGTATTGTGAATTTTATATGAATTATAATTGAGATAAACTATTTTGACGGGATTTATACGTAAATATTGAATATAAATCCCGTCAAAATAGTTTATCTCAATTATAATTCATATAAAATTCACAATACAAAACTAAAGAAGACCAAAATGCTTCATAGCCTTTTCAATACCATTGCCAGTAACAGAGTCTGTTATGTAGGAAGCTCTTTGAAGTGCAAGATCACTTCCTCCACCCATACATATACTATTAGGTACAAACCCCATCATTTCAAGATCGTTATTTCCATCTCCAAAAACATAAGCATTACTAAGAGGCAAAGAGAAATATTCAAGAAGGAACTTTATTCCTGTAGCCTTAGAGTGACCTTTAGGTTCCATTTCACAAAAATTTCCCTCTCTATCAATATAATCGAAGTAAGGATCTATATTTTTCTTAAAAGTAACAAGATCCGTTTTAGGGCTAATCCAACCAGCAAACTTATCAAAAGAAAAATCAGGAGAATCAATATCATCTATAAGCTGTCTGCAATTCTCCGAAAAATATCCAACGATTTTGTCCCTAAAAGGACTATCCATGGTTTTGTCATAGCAGGTTTTTTCAGAATGTTCAAATATAGCCACAAGATCCGTTTCTCTACACATATAAGCAAGCTTCCTACAAAGGTCCTGAGGATATTTTTTGTAATAAAGGATTTCCTCTCCCATTCTGATGTAACCGCCACATCCGCATACATATCCATCAAAGCCTATATCTCTTATAAATGGATCAACATTGCAGAAAACTCTTCCTGTATTAATAAAGGCAAGATTTCCCTTTTCCCTGGTCGTCCTGATGGCTCTTACTGTAGACTCAGGAAGAATCCTGTCATTATCGTCTGTAATAAGGGTGCCATCAATATCAAAAAATAAAAGTTTTGTGTTTTTATCAACATTCATATAAATTAATTCCTACATAAAATCCTATATTCGAATTTTTAATTCGAATTATTTTATTTCATCCATATTTTTCATAAGATTGATCATCTCAATAGCACCAAGAGCACAATCATAGCCCTTATTTCCAGCCTTTGTACCAGCTCTTACTACAGCCTGCTCAATAGTATCTGTTGTAAGAATTCCAAACATTACAGGAAGCTCAAACTCAAGGCTTACCTGAGCAATACCCTTACTTACCTCAGCACATACATAATCATAATGGCTTGTTTCTCCTCTGATTACTGTTCCAAGACAGATAATAGCATCATATTTTCCAGACCTGGCAGCCTTTTTGGCAATTACCGGGATTTCAAATGCACCTGGTACCCAGACTATATCTATATTGTCCTCTTTTAGATCATGTCTTACAAGACCATCAATGGCACCTGAAACAAGCTTTGATACAATAAACTCATTAAATCTTGCAGCTATTATACATACCCTTGTATTACCATGTGATACAACATTTCCTTCAAATTTCATTTTACTTTACCTCCATATTAAAAACATTTATTTTTTATATAATTAATAATTAATTTTATACATCATTCAACATATGTCCCATCTTTTCCTTCTTTGTCTTCAGATAGAACATATCATAAACAGAAGGCTGAATCTCAATAGGTACTCTTTCTACAATATCAAGATTGTAACCCTGAAGTCCATATATCTTATCAGGATTATTAGTAAGAAGCCTCATTTTTCTTACACCAAGCGCAACAAGTATCTGAGTTCCTATAGTATAATCTCTTGCATCAGCAGGAAAACCTAATTCCACATTAGCTTCCACAGTATCCCTTCCCTGATCCTGAAGCTGATAAGCTCGGATTTTATTAATAAGACCAATTCCACGGCCTTCCTGTCTCATATAAAGAAGAACACCTCTTCCTTCCTCAGCAATCTTTTTCATGGCCGCATCCAGCTGCTGTCCACAGTCACACTTGGCAGATCCAAAAGCATCTCCTGTAAGGCACTCAGAATGAACTCTTACAAGCACAGGCTCCCCCTCTGCCACATCCCCCATAGTAAGGGCTACGTGATGCTCACCATTAAGCTTATTAATAAAACCATGAATAATAAAGTTTCCATATCTGGTTGGAAGCTTAGCAGAGGTAACCTCCTCCACAAAAACCTCATGTTCCTTACGATAAGCAATCAATTTTTCTATGGTAGATATCCGAAGTTCATGACGCTTAGCAAATGCCACAAGGTCATCAAGTCTTGCCATAGTCCCGTCATCATTCATAATCTCACAGCAAAGGCCAACCGGCTTAAGACCCGCCAGTCTACAAAGATCAACTGTAGCTTCAGTATGTCCAGGTCGTTCTATAACTCCACCTTTTTTCGCCTGTAACGGAAACATGTGACCAGGTTTCCTAAAATCATTTTTACTTGTTTGGTCTTCAGCAAATTTTCTGGCTGTATAACCTCTTTCCTCCGCAGAAATGCCTGTTGTGGTATCCACATGATCAATAGAAACCGAAAATGCAGTAGCATGGTTATCTGTATTAACTATACACATCTGAGGCAGATTATACTTATCGCTATACATCTCGTCCATAGGCATGCATATAAGACCTCTTGCATACTTTGCCATAAAATTAACATTTTCTGTAGTGGCAAACTCAGCAGCAAATATAACATCCCCTTCATTCTCTCTTTTTTCATCATCCAGAATAACAACAGGCTTTCCAGCCGCCATATCCTTAAGGATATCCTCTATAGAATCAAACTCATACATCTATGTTTCCTCCTAAAACAAGATAAAATATATACTTATATTTAAATAAATCCATTTTCAACAAGTGTAGAAAGTTCCAGGCCACCAGAATTGGATGGAATTGATAAATCAGCCTTTCCATCACCAAGCCCAAGCAATCTTTCCACATATTTGCCGACTATATCATTCTCCAGATTTACCAAATCCCCCTTTTTCTTAGAGAGTAAAGTGGTTTCAGATGCAGTATGTGGTATAATAGAAACCTTAAATACCTTATCATCCACATAAGCAACAGTTAAACTGATTCCATCTATTGCAATAGAACCCTTCTCAACTATAAGACCAATAATCTTAGGACTTGCACCTATAGTTACCCAAACCGCATTATCCTCTCTGGTCATATCAATTATCTTGCCTGTCCCATCTATATGGCCCGATACTATATGGCCTCCAAATCTTCCATCCGCAGCCATAGCCCTTTCAAGATTTACTTTACTTCCAACCTTAAGGTTGCCTAAAGAAGAACGCCTTAAGGTTTCAGCCATCACATCAGCAGTAAATTTTGAGGACGAAACTGTAGTAGCTGTAAGGCATACTCCATTTACAGCTATACTATCTCCAATTTTCACATCTCCGAGGATTTTACTAGCTTCAATTGTTAATACAGCCGACTTCGCCCCATTAGCTATAGCCTTTATAATACCTATTTCTTCAATGATTCCGGTAAACATATAATGTACCTCTTACTAATTTAACTTAATTTCTGATTTTTATTTATTTCTGTTTTTTTATTTATTTCTGTTTTTTTATTTATTTCTGATTCATATTCATTCCTGAGTTTTAATATATCTAGCATATATATCCTGATCCATCATTTTCAGTTCAATCAAATTAAACCCGGGAGCCTTTTCCACATCACTTATTCCCAAACCTTCAAGGGGAGTAGGTGAATAAGCACCGCCAAAAAACTTAGGACCCACAAACATTGCTACCTCTTCAACATAGCCCTTATCCATCATGGACCAGGCCAGATTCCCTCCGCCTTCAAGAAGTATAGAATCAATGTTCATTCTTCCAAGCTGATAAAAAAGCTTATCAAGATCAACCTTACCATTTTCGTCAGAAGGAATAAGAAGGGTTCCTACTCCAAGCTTCTTTAATTCTCTGATTTTCTGACGATTAGCCTTTTCCTCTTCAGCAAGTGAAGCTACATAAGTTTTTACCTGACCTGCTGTTTTTACAATCTGAGAATCCATAGGAATCCTAAGATGTGAATCAAGAATAATTCTAATCGGATCTCTATACTTTCTATCCTGACCTTCCTCTTCCTCAAGATGACACCTGAGACTAGGATTGTCGCTAAGAACTGTCCCAATACCAACCATAATAGCCATATATTTATTTCTCATTTCTTGTACAATATGTCTGGATGAGGGACCTGATATCCATCTACTCTTGCCAGCTTTAGTTGCTGTTTTTCCATCCATAGTCATAGCATATTTATATACAATATAGGGATATTTTTTTGTAATAAAATGAAAGAACACAGGATTAAGCTCATCACATTTTTCTTTCATACAGCCAGTAAATACTTCTACTCCAGCCTCTCTTAACTGCCATATTCCATTTCCTGAAACGAGAGGATTAGGATCCGACGAACCGACATAAACCCTTTTTATACCAGCTTCAATTATAGCCTGTGTACAAGGAGGTTGTTTGCCTGTATGAGAACAAGGTTCTAATGTAACATACATTTCCGCCCCTTTTACATCCTGTCCATTTTCAATTGCATTTTTAAGAGCCTCTCTCTCTGCATGCAGATTACCATACTCCTTATGATAACCTTGTCCAATTATAACCTTGTCCTTTACTATAACAGCACCTACTAATGGATTAGGATTAACCCATCCCTCTCCTTTTTTAGCAAGCTGGATAGCCCTTTCCATAAACTCCTTATCATATGCCATGCATAACCCTTCTTTCTTATGAAATAATAAAACCCCGAGGTTTTATCCCCGGGGTTAATAAAATACAAATAATATCCTTTATCCTCTCTCATCCAGACTTTACTGTCGGTTCCTGAATCACACAGGATCAACCATTTCTAAAGATAATTTTATAAAGAAAGAAATGGCTCGCAGACTATACTGCCGGTCGGGAATTTCACCCTGCCCCGAGAATTATTAATTTATAATTTTATTGTTCAGCCTTGCCGATTGAAAGGAATCCACCTTCACTAGCACGAAGCATTGCAGCAAGACCAATATTACGTCTGCTTCCATCTTCAGATACATAGATTTCACCAGTTTCAACCAAAGACTTGGCAATCATTGTTACCTCATCCTTAAACTGTAACATCTGTCTTCTATCTCTTGAGCTAAGCTTAAAGAGATACTGGTTCTTAGAGCTGATAAGAAGAATACTAAAGCTATGTACATTATCCTTAGTTTCTCTCATACCAGAACCAATCATACGTGAATTTGCAATAATGATATCAGCATTATCATCAGGCAGATATTCAGAAAGTATAAGCTTATAGATCTTAAGGTAGTCATCTTCAGAGTCAACCTTGATAGGAAGCTCTGCAACTGCAAATTCCACTACTGAATCGGCAATCTTGATAGTACCACCATCATCATCAATTGTTGCAACACTAGCACGAGGAACAAGAAGTCTGAAGAATTTATTCTCTATAACCTTCTGATCCTTAGCAGGTTCCATAATAACAAGATCAGGAAATGCCTTTTCAAGCTTATTCATACAGATAATAGCAGCATCATCGCCACCCTCGGCTGTAGACATAAGAACCTTATAAAGTTCTGTAATCTTAGGTGTACGATACTTAACCTTTTCTACTATCTTATCAACAGCTGGTTCATATGCCATTGCAGCATTCTGGAGATAAAGATTAATAACCTCTTCTTCAGAAATTTCCTTTTCTTCTTTGTATTGAATAACCTTATAAAGATTTTCTTTATCAAAATCTTCAAAGTTGCTATCAAAAGCCTTTTCAAAGTACTTCATTGACTTCTTTTCACCCTGGAAATCAGGAAGAAGTTCCTGTCTCTCATATATACGACCAAGCTCATAAGCTGCCTGTGTACTACCAAGACCAAGAGCCTCAAGAAAGGCTTTTTCAATTTCATAATCATTTGCTATATAGAATACCTGCGCCTGCTTCATAAGAGCAACCTTAAGGGCTGTAGCTCCAGAACCAGCTTTAACTGCTCTTTCCCATTTCTGAACAGCACTTTCAAGATTCTCACCATGAAGATCTTTAATATCCTTAATATAAGCATCAGCTTCTGTAATACCATTCTTAGAAGCTTCCTGGAAATACCTAAGCGCTTTATCTCCATCACGGCCAGTAGCAAGAAGTCCGTAATAATAGAATCTACCAAGATAGAATGGTACTCTTTTATGTCCAAGTCTGGCTGCATCCTCATACCATTTAAGAGCCTTTGCATAATCCCTGCGTTCCTGATCATAAATATTACCAATAAGGAATGCAAGATCAGGATCCTTGGTAGCATCAAAGAGCTGCTGAGCATAGCTGATTGTCTTCTCAATATCGCGGTAAGGCGAATCCTTATCGAAATAAAGATCTATAAGAAGATAACTGGCCTTTATAGAACCAAGCTTAAGAGCCTGCTTAGCATTGGTCATGGCACCTTCATAGTCTTCAAGATAATAACAGTAAACAGCCTCACTATAATACTGATTATCTTTTCTGTTAAGACTCTGATCACTTACACGTGTCGGATTAACAAATGCAAATGAGTTAGCAGTTTCAAAAATAATTTCCTCATACTGCTCTATGATTTCCATAGTAGCACATACGAATCTAAGACAAGCCAGACGTCTGCCCTGATAAAAGGCAAATGTAACGATACCCTTATTCATCTCTTTATGATAGAAGGTTGTTACTATACCATCTGCATAATCTGTAATATAAGACTTAAGCTGAAGTTCTTCATCAAAAGCATCATTACAATATCTAAGATAATTTTCAAGAGTTTTCTTAGACTCTCTTGGAATACTATCATAACTTACATATACCTCAAAATCTTTATATGTAAGATTAGGAGCATAGTACTCTTCATCCGTCTCTTCGTTAATGGTTTTAACCCAATCCTTAGGAAGCTTGTGAATATATCCATCAACCTGATTATGTATATATGTATATTGATATTGCAGCGAAGCAGGATCGATAATTTTATATCTAGGCTCTTTGCCCTTTTCCTTACGTTTTTCGGAAATCTCAGTATAAAGCTTATCCTTTTCCTCAAACTCAAGAGAATCTGTGTGCTGACTTGCGTACTCAACTCTATCATAGGCTTTCATTGCATTCTCATCACCCATGTCAGAAAGCTGCTTATACCAAGACATAGCCCTGTCATAATCTACAGGAACTACAAACTCACTCTTGTTACCATATTCATCTATACGTGAAAGTCCATTTTCATAAATAGATCCAAGATTCATATAGGCTGCCTTAACACCTGCATTAGCAGATTTTTCAAAAAGACTGATTGCCTTAGAAAAATTCTGTGCCTCCAGGTACATCTTTGCGGCCTTGTATAATATCTCAGAATCATTTGAAAGATTAGTATATTTTTCAAGATAGGAAGCAGCCTTATTAAGATCCTTATCGATCTTTGAATTGCTATAAACTCCATTCTCAAAAAAATCACTCAGTACTTTTAGTGCATCAAGTCCATATTGTTTATAGTTCTGGTCATTAATACCAATATCAGCTATACCCTCTAGAATCTCTACAGCGTCCTGACCATTGGCATTCTCAAAGAGACTCATAGCCTTATCATACTGAAGTTCTACAGGACTCTTACTGGACTTCTTCCCACCGCCAAATGGTGTCAGGGAAGTAAATTTGTCTACAAGATTACTGAAAAAGCCCATCTTCTATCCTCCGCATCACATGTGTTATATATTTTACTTAACATTACACGTAATTATAACACACGGTTTTTATTCATTCAACAAACAATAAGCAAAAAAGATATAGAACCTGTGTCAAATACAACTTATAGACACGCGGATTGAAGACAATTTCAATATCTTTACTTAGATGGGCTCATATAATTGATTATTGCATCAACAGCACCAACTGAATCATCTCCATCGGCCTCTATTTCAATTTCTTCGTTATTGCAAAGGCCCAGACTCATCATACCCATGATACTTTTAGCATTAATTTTCTTAGTACCTGAAATAAGATAGATTCTGCTATTAAATTTACTAGCGATCTGAACTATTTCAGCAACTGGACGAGCTTCATCAAATTCAGGAATATTAACTACAAACTTCTTACTTGTCATCATAATTTCTCCTCTTTATTTCTTAAATCATCTGCAATCTGACTGAGTTTTCTAAGTCTGTGACTAATACCAGACTTACCAAGAGGTGGTATAAAACACCCACCCAGCTCCGCAAGGGGAAGATAAGGATTCTCGATTCTAACCTTGGCCATTTCTTTTAAATTATCTGGTAATTTATCAAGGCCTATTTTTTCATCAATATATTTAATATCTTCCATTTGCTTGGCAGCTGCATTAACTGTCTTTGCAATATTAGCAGATTCGCAGTTAACCTCGCGATTTATATTATTACGAACATCTTTTACTATTCGTGCCTCTTCATATACCATAAGGGAAGATGTTGCTCCCATCATGCCAATAAGATCAGAAATAGTATTTCCGTCCTTAATATACACTATATACCTGTCCCTTCTAAGCAGACTCTTTGCTGAAAGCCCCAAAAGCTTTAGGTCACGGACAAGTCTTGTTGCTTCAGCTTTTGAAACCGCAGCTATCTCCAGCTGATTCGACTTCTTTGGATCTCCAACTGAGCCTCCAGCCAGAAAAGCCCCTCTTATGTATGAGGCTTTACAACAATTTCTTTCTGAAACTATTTCATTTACGGAAAATCTGAAACCATCTTCCTGAAGTTTACACCTTTTTTTCAGCTTTTCAACCGAATCCTCATTATTTATTATAAGTTTTCTATGATGCTTGGCCTGATTCTGTTTCAGTATATCAATATCCTGATTTTCCAGAACCAGTTTTAAAAGCTTTATTGTCTTATCTTCCATCCCATCATTTTCAACACGGATAATAAATCTATTTTTCCCATCACTTTCTTCAGTTCTTCCACTTATGGAAATAATACCCGAAAGCTCCGCTAATCTACAATGAAGAGATTTAGGCATAATCTCAAAAAGTTCAGATTTAAGATCAGATGAAAATGACATTAAATCTCACCCTTTACATATGAATCATTAATAATATCTCTATGGAACACTCTCACCGAATAAGGCAGTTTATTCATACAATTATATAGCTCATTGGCTATAGTTACAGATCTATGTCTGCCCCCTGTACAGCCTATTGCAATCACCAATTGATGCCTATGTTCTTTTTCAGTGAATTCTTTAGCGAGAAATGTCATCATATCATTCAGCTGTTTAAGAAAAGCCTTGCTTTCATCAGCCTTCATAACAAAATCACGAACCTCTTTATCATTTCCCGTCTTACGTCTTAGTGCCTCTTCATAATAGGGATTAGGCATAAATCTTACATCAAATACGAAATCGGCATCCTGAGGAATTCCAAATTTAAATCCAAAGGACATAACCGTAATTATCATATTTGTATAATCAATATCTGTATCAAATATTTTTACCACTTCAGATTTAAGCTCTCTTGTAAGTAGTCCAGATGTATCTATTGTATAGTCAGCAATATTACTAAGAAATTCTATACGTTTTCTTTCCTCATTAATACCATCTATAAGAGAACCATCCTTTGCCAGTGGATGCTCACGTCTTGTTTCCTTATATCTCTTTACCAGCACCTGACTGGAAGCATCCAGGTAAAGAATTTCAAACCTGAATTTATTTTCACGAAGATTATTAAGTATTTCACTTAGGTCACTTAACGCATCTCCATTTCTTATATCAATTCCAATAGCAACCTTATCATTACTAAAGTCTGCATCGCTAGAAAGTTCAACAAACTTAGGAATCAAGGTTACAGGAAGGTTGTCTACGCAAAAGAAATCCATATCTTCAAGGGATTTAAGAACAGTCGTTTTACCTGCTCCACTCATACCCGTAACAATTACAAATCTCAATTTTCCCTCTCCTCTAAATCATCAGAGTATCAATCAAAAGAATTTTAAAATTAAATTTCTTAGATCTTTTTAATCAAAATCCATTAATCTAAATCCAATAATCTAAATCCAATAATCTAAATCTATTAATCTAAATCTATTAATCTAAATCCGCTAATCAAATTTCTATAATTAAAATTCTCCGATTAGTCTAACTTCAGTTTCAAGTTCAACCCCAAATCTATCTTTAACCTTACTTTGAACAAGCTTTATCAAATTATATATATCGCAGGCTGTTGCATTATCGTAATTAATTATAAAGCCACAATGTTTATCACTGACCATAGCTCCACCAAAGCATTGTCCAGCAAGTCCGCTATCCATAATAAGCTTTCCCGCAAAATGATTCTCAGGACGCTTAAATGTACTTCCTGCACTAGGATATTCAAGGGGCTGTTTATCTCTTCTTCTCTGATTAAAATCATTCATACGAGCAAGGATATCCTCAGGATTATCCTTCTTAAAAGTAAACATTGCTCCAACAACTACCATATCCTGATCCATAGCTTTACTATAACGATAAGCAAAACCCATATCTGAGCCCTTAATACTTTTAAGCTCCCCGTCACATATAACATCTACATAATCGACTATATCTTTAATCTCACCACCATAGGCTCCCGCATTCATAAATACAGCACCACCTACAGTACCAGGAATGCCTGATGCAAATTCTGCTCCTGAAAGTCCATTTTCATATGCTTCTCTAGCCAGCTTCGAAAGCTTAGCTCCTGCCTCAGCATAAATTTTTTTGCACTCAAGGCCACTACCATCATCATTATCAATTAATGTTATTTGGGAAAGCTGGCTACCTATTTCGATTACCACTCCTCTTATACCCTTATCTGACACAAGAAGATTACTTCCATTACCAATTATAAGAGGTTTTGATTCACCAAAGGTATAATCCTTAATTGCTTCCTTAAGACCTTCAATGCTCTGAGGTATTATATATATATCTGCCGGTCCACCAACTCTAAAGGTTGTATGTCCTGACATAGGTTCATTTTCTAAAATTTTATAATTCATCGTCTTCTTCCGGCGCATTAAATAATTTATTAAAAATATACAAAAACGGCTTATATCATGCAAAATATCAATTATGCTAAAAAATAAGCCCTACAATGTAATATACTACATTATAGAGCTTTTTTTTTCAATCAACAAATTTGGTTAAATTTAATAAGAAAAGACATTTTTCATCGTCAATTTTCACTATAAAACGGATGCAGCCCCTCCATACATTCCTGCATCATTGCCAAGAGTCGCAAGATGGAACTCTGTATTTCTGCAAGCATGGAAGGCATATTGCTGATAATACTTTTTAACTGCATTAATAAGAATGTCTCCAGCTCTTGAAACTCCACCACCTATAACAAAGGCTTCAGGATCAACAACACAAGCAATATTAGAAAGCGCATAACCAAGTCTCTTTCCGTGTTCTTCCACAAGCTCAAGAGCGAGATTATCACCTGATTTTGCACAGTCAAATATTTCTTTTGCAGAAATATATTTAACCTCTCTAAGCTTAGATGGCTTATCTGAAGTCTGAAGAGCACGGTTGGCTAGTCTTACAATACCAGTAGCAGAGGCATATTGCTCAAGACATCCTTTCTTTCCACAATTACATACATCCTGCTCATCCGGATCGATTGTCATATGTCCAATCTCTCCACCGGCTCCATTAACACCAGCAAGCATTTTTCCGTTGATGATTATACCACCACCAACACCTGTACCAAGAGTAACCATGATAACATTACTATAACCCTTGCCACCACCCTGCCAATACTCACCAAGAGCAGCCATGTTGGCATCATTTCCAACCTTAACAGGAAGACCTATAAGTGAAGACATTTCTTTAGCTGCATTAAATATACCCCAGCCAAGATTAACACATTTTATAACTGTACCATCTTCTTTAACAGGTCCAGGAACGCCCATTCCTACGCCCTTAACATCTTCCTTCGAAATATTTTTGGCAGTCATATTTTCTTCAATGGATTTTGCAATATCAGAAAGGATATAAGCACCGCCTTCATCTGTTCTAGTGGTAATCTCCCATTTTTCAAGAAGCTCTCCCTCGATTGAGAAAAGGCCTATCTTTACTGTTGTGCCTCCGATATCAACTCCATAAACATATTTTGACATTTTAAAACCCTCCATATATATATTTAATTATTTCCAAGTCCTCTTGTAACCCTGTTATACATTTCCTGAGCAGCATTATATCCCATCTTCTTCTGTCTATGATTAACAGCGGCTGACTCAACTATAATAGCAAGATTTCTACCCGGTCTTATAGGAATTGAATGTGATACAACCTTAGTTCCAAGAAATTCTACATAATTGTCACTAAGTCCAAGACGATCATAGTTTGCGTCCTTGTCCCATTCTTCAAGCTTTATAACAAGGTCAACCTGCTGCGACAGCTTGACACATTCGACACCAAACATAGTTTTAACATCAATAATACCAATACCTCTAAGTTCGATAAAATGTCGTGTAATCTCAGGGGACTGGCCAATAAGAGTATCATCACTGATTTTCTTTATTTCAACCACATCATCAGCAACGAGTCTATGACCTCTCTTAATCAGTTCAAGAGCAGCCTCACTTTTACCTATTCCACTGTCGCCCATAATAAGCACACCTTCACCAAAAACATCTACCAGAACAGCATGAACGCTGATTCTTGGAGCAAGTTCCTCATGAAGATAACGAACTGACTCATGTATAAAACTGGAAGTTGTTGCACTGCTGCTTAACACAGGAATTCTATGTCTGTTTCCAGCTTCAATAATAAAATCATAAGGCTCTATGTCACGACAAAAAACCAAACAAGGAATATTATAATCAAAGAGTTTATTAAATATCTCTACATTTTCTTCTCTCGTGTGCATATCTGCAAGATAAGCATGTTCCACATTACCACATATCTGAACTCTTGTATCATCAAAATGCTCAAAAAAACCAGCCAGCTGAAGAGCAGGTCTGTTAATGTCCGGATCAATTATATGAACTGCGTCAGTATCAATATCCGGAGTATAATTTTTCAGATTCATTTTTTCTATGAACTGAGTAAGGGTTATACTATATTCTTCTCTCACAAAAACCTCCCAAATATTTATTATTAAGCATTGTTTTAAAGCTTATATTTAAAGACTCTATTTAAAAGCCCTATTTAAAGCAATAAATTAAAGCTTTTTATAACATTAAAATAAAACTACACAAAACTCATTTGTCATTATAAACCATAAAAGCGTTTTTTTCACTATCAATATATTTTAATTTAATTCAAAAGAATTTTATTTTTTCTACTAAATTATTAAATGTCGTTGTATAATTAGTTTTATTATGGAAATATTTGATATCGAAGAAGAACTTAATAAACTACCTAAAAAGCCTGGGGTTTACATAATGCATGATAAAAACGAGGCTATTCTTTATGTTGGTAAAGCTCTTAATCTGCACTCCAGGGTGAGACAATATTTTAGATCCGGACATGGTCATAATAACTCACCAAAGATTCTTAAAATGGTTTCACAGATTGCCTATTTTGAATACATAATAACAAAATCCGAAATGGAAGCTCTGGTTCTTGAATGCAATCTAATAAAGGAGCATAGACCTAAGTACAACACCCTTATGACAGATGATAAGGGCTATCCATATATAAAAATCACAAGTAATGAAACCTTCCCAAGGGTAATGATGAGTCACCAGATGGGCAGAGATAAATCTCTTTATTTTGGCCCTTTTCCAGACGGAAAAGCCGTACGAGACACCCTACTCCTTATAAAGAAGCTATTCAAAATAAGAAACTGCAACAAGGATCTTTCCACTGAAAAGCTCGCCGAAAGGCCCTGTCTTTATTATCAAATTGGTCAATGCACCGCCCCCTGCGCAGGCTATATAAGTCCTGAAGATTATAGAAAAAACATAGATAAGGCCATCAGCTTCCTTAATGGTAACACTAAGGAAATTATAGCAAGTCTCAAAAATGACATGAAAAATTATGCTGTTCAAATGAACTTTGAAAAGGCAGCTGAAGTAAGGGATCTTATCGCCAGTATAGAAAGCATTTCCGAAAAACAAAGAGTGGAAAATGTTAATTCTGACGATATGGATATAATCGCACATGCCAGAAATGAAAAGGATGCCGTAATAGCTATCTTTTTTATAAGAGACGGGATACTTATAGGCAGAGAAAACCATCATATGTCAGCAGATCCAGATGATACAGATTCTGATATAATCACAGAATTCATCAAACAATATTATGTTGGAATCCCATTTATCCCTAAAAAAATACTTACTGTTACCCCTATTAATGAGGATCAGGTTTTAAAGGACTTTCTATCCCAAAGAAAAGGTCAAAAGGTTCAAATATTAGTTCCTCAAAAGGGAGAAAAAAAGGAACTCATTAAGCTGGCAACGGATAACGCAAGACTAGTTCTGGATCAGGATATAGAAAGAATAAAAAGGCTGGAGAAAAGGACCACTGGAGCCTGTCAGGAAATCGCAGATATAATCGGACGAGAACATGTATCCAGGATGGAAGCCTTCGATATATCTAACATATCCGGTTATCACAGCGTGGCCTCCATGGTTGTATTTGAAAACGGAAAACCAAAAAGAAATGCTTACAGAAAATTCCGACTAAGAACAGTTGAAGGTCCAGACGATTACGCTTCAATGAAGGAAGTTCTATCAAGAAGATATACCAATGACCAGTTAGGGACATTTCCAGATGTTATAATGATGGATGGTGGTAAGGGTCAAGTTCACGTTGCCGAAATGATAATGGACAGCTTAGGTCTAGATATACCTGTTTGTGGTATGGTAAAGGATGATAATCACAGAACAAGAGGTCTATATTATAAGGATCAGGAAGTGGAGTTTCCTAAGGGAAGTGAAGCCATTAATATGATTACAGCTCTTCAAGACGAAACCCACCGTTTTGCAATAACCTATCACAAGCAGCTAAGAAGCACCGAGCAGACTCATTCTATATTGGATGACATAGAAGGAATCGGTCCTTCAAGAAGAAAAGCCCTCCTGCTCCACTTCAAGGATGTAGACGCAATAAAAAACGCAAGTATAGAGGAATTAAGTCAGGTTCCTGGTATGAACAAAAAAGCCGCACAGGCTGTATACGATTTTTTTAATTAATCTTAATTTTTTACAAATTATATTTTAATCTATATTTATTATTTATTTTTTATAATATTTTTAATATAATAATTCATGCAAAAGTA